>CAZCYU010000051.1:0-15347 GCA_964503165.1 uncultured Candidatus Peribacteria bacterium
ATATGGCTCGCGAAAGTCGGATATGAGCGGTTGCAAGAAGTGAATAATCCTGAGATGGCACTGGATCGGTCTCGGGAGCTTTGGAAAAAGCACGGACGGAGTGAGAAGTGGATCCAGCAGCGAATGACTGGACAAGAAACTCGTAATAAGTTGACGGACTACTGGAGTGAAAATGGCGTACAAAAAGGAGAAGAGTTTGCGATACTCACGAATATTATCCATGAAGAATGGACGGGTATCAGAGTCGGAGACCACAAAGATCTCAAAGGACTTGCAAAATCACACAATCTCCGAGATCATATGAGCGAGGAAGAGCTTCTCTTCACGGCTCTCGCCGAACTTTCTACCCGCAGAATCGCCGAAAGTATGGAAACCGTATGACTCGCAGAAAATAAAGTCCCTGCGAAGAAATGAGGGAAGATCGCTCGAGATGCCCGCATCGCACTCGAAGAGAAAACGGGACGAAATGTTGTGACAGGAGAAAACTTCCTCCAGCCAAGAAGAAAAAGTAAAAAACTAAAATAATATCATATAAAAATGACAAAATAAAAAAAAGAGATATACTCCCTCCGAGTACATCTCTCATGATTCAAAATTATCCAAAGACTTATGTCACAACTCGACACACTCATCATACAAATTGCAACGGCACTCTCGATTACCTCGATTGACGTGTATATGCTTTTTGTGTGCATACTTTTCTGCGTCGTATTTATGGTTGTGGGGATAGAGAAAGTCTACTCTGTATTTTTTGGGATTGTTCTCGGGATTGGTATCTTCGTGCTCCTCTCAACTCTCCTCTCACCACAATACCAGACCCCAGAGACCCTCAGTCTCATCAGTGACACGTTCGCGAAAATCATCATCGGATCGTCGGTCTATCTCATCTTCATCCTCGCTATCCTCGTCCCGATAAATGGAGACCTCTCGATAAGCTATCCATCATCATCACCTGCTCGTTTCATACAAACATTCCTTATTTCCATTGGTCTTTTTCTCTTTTTCACTGCAGTTGTTGTCGGACTTGTCGAACGGAGTTACATCTTCATGGGCACCGAAAGCGCTTTTGTCCTCTTTAAGAAGTTTGCTTTTTATTCGGAATTTCAGAGCTCTCATTTTGCCCTCTTTGTCATCTCGCACCTCCCGAGCATCGTCATCCTCGGAGTCGGATTCATCATCTACAAGCTCCTCTTCGCAGATATCGTTTATATGCTCGTCTTATCCATCATCGCTTCGATTAAAAGAAGGGGATGATGAAATAATGGATGACAACACCATGATGACGGTGGATGATACGAAGAATACGAAGAACACCACGGACACTAATTGATATCCAAAATTTCCATCACCGGTATCTCTTTCCCATCCCTTTGGAGGTCATTCACCGCGACGACCTTGTCTCCCACTACAAGAACACCCTGTTCTTTGAGGAGGAGGATCGCTCGATCGAGATTATCGGCGAGATTTTCATTCCAATCTGGGAGGAAAAATGGCTGAATACCGAAGAGTGCATTCATATACCGGATAGTCGATTCCCGCATCGTGAAGGCATAGACATTTTTATTGGATCGGAAACTCGCCGCGAGACGAGCCAAGAGTCCTGATTTGGTGAAGATGAGAATCGATGTGATACCAAGTGAAGCACTCACCTGGAAAGCACTCTTGATAAGGTGCTTTTTTTCGATATCACGATCGGAAAGTCCCTCATCTGAGAAATCCACATTTTCGCAACGGATACCACCTTCGGCCTCTTCTATCACATCCCGCATAATCTCAACTGACTTGATCGGATACTTCCCGATGGTAGTCTCTCCGGAGAGCATAAGACAGTCTGCTTTCTGTGTGACCGAATGGAAAATATCAGAAACTTCCGCTCGAGTTGGGAAAGGATTCTCGATCATAGTCTCGAGGAGGTGGGTCGCGATGATGACGAATTTCCCTTTGGCGAGGGATTTCGTGACGATTTCACGTTGGTATACTGGGAGCTTCTGGATCGGAACCTCGATACCGAGATCTCCGCGAGCTACCATAATCCCATCGGAGACTTCGATGATTTCATTGAGATTCTCAATCCCCTCCTGATTTTCAATTTTAGAAATAATCTTAATGTGTTCTGCATTGTTTTCTCTCAGGAGTGTTCTGAGCTCTTCGACATTCTCACGACTCCGGACGAAACTCATCGCGATAAAATCATACTCCTCTTCAATAGCGAAGAGTGCGTCCCGAGAGTCCTGCTCGGTGATCCCAGGGAGACGGAGACGAACTCCTGGGAGATTCACATGTCGTCTCGAACCGATGAGACAACTACTTTTCGCCTCAACGACGATATAATCAGCTTGTTTTTCTACCACATAGACATTGAAGAGTCCAGAATCAATCTCGATCACCTGACCGATACTCGTATCCTCGATGAGATACGGATAATCGCAGAAAAGTGAGGCTCCATCATTTGTAAAGAGAGAAATGTCTGTGTAAATCTTAATTTTATCCCCTTTCCGGAACTGGATCTTATCCTCGAGATCTCCGGTACGAATCTCCGGTCACTTGGTGTCGAGGAGAGTGGAAAGATTGGTCCGACCTGAGGCGTTCAATTCGCGGATGCGCTTCATAATATCTGATGCCGTTGTATAGTTGGCATGAGAAAAATTAAATCGGATAATATTGACTCCCGAGTCATAGAGGGCGATGAGTTGTTCGGTAGATTCGGTAACTGGTCCGATCGTTGCGATAATTTTGGTCTTTTTCATAGTGAGGAAGTAAGAAAATAAGAAGCCCCTATAATAGGGAAAATACAAAAAAAGCAAATCTTTTGACAAAAATCCTTTTCTCCATAAGATAACGGCACTTTATTATTTATACAAGGAGACTACTATGATAGTTTACGCTATCAAAACAGATACCGAGTCCAATGAGAAACTCATCCTTCGATACAAGAAGATGTTTTTCCAGACTCGAGTCGCCAATAAACTCAGAAATGAGCGCTATGCGACTCGAGATATCTCAAAACGAAAACTTCGCGAGAAGGCTATCGTTCGTCAGGTATACCGCGATCTCAACAAAAAAGCCCAAGGGTAATTCCTCTGGCTTCGAAAAATCCCCATTTACTTCGGTAAGTGGGGATTTTTTTATGGAGACATGGGTAATGGTTAAATGACGGAAAGTAGAACCTTGTATATCGCAAGCATTGCGAAACTATCCTGCCGACAATATACGAGCAGGTTTCGGATGGTTTCAAGGCGACTCGCTACATCCACAATCCTTCCTTCGATGAGGTCTTGAAGAGCTCTCATCGCCTTGTCTCCCTTTCCGATTGCGAGCGTATCGTAGGAAAGGCTTGGGACAAGGACTGGGAGGACTTTTTTGATGGAGGCAGAGCCAAGGAACCCACGGTCGAAGTAGTGGTATTCCGCAAAGATTTTGTAGAGGTCAAAAGTGTTCTCGTTAATCTTCAAAAAGGCATTCTCAAACTCCCCGTAGGATTTCGCGATTTCTTTATTTCGTGAGTTCTCAAACGGATCGTACCATACGACAAAAGAGGAGTCGGAAATATCTGAACCTATATCTGAAATAAACAAACGGAAAAGATCGGATTGCGTCCCGATGATGTGGCGGTTCTTTTGTAGTGTGAAAACCCCATCTTCCGCCATGTCCGGAAGATCGACGACCCGATATTCGTCAGATTCCTCCGAAAGGAGGGCTCCAAAGTGTTCGATTCGTCCGTCTTCGTGGAGTTTATGAAGGGAGTATTGAACGACGGCTTGCTGATATGGGGAAGTTCCATCCAAAAGCGGAACGGGAACGCTTGCACTCTCGTAGTCATAGAAACAAATGGGGAAACGGAGGGTATTGAGACGTTCTCGTATCTCTTCCTTGTTGATGAACGGTTCCTTCTCCGTCTTCCAATACTTCGAAATAAACTCCGAAGCGCGCTCCCCGAACTGTTCCGCCTCATCCTCTCCGACGTCTTCAAGTTTTGTGATGCCCCGATGGTGAAAGTCGCAGACTGCTGCCGGTCTGACGTATCTTGGGGAGTATATCGTCCCCGTTGGCTTATCCTTTCCGAAGTATTCCAGATACTTCGAACCCGTGAACAAATGGATGGCATTGAAGTCCTGCTCCGAAAGAAGGCACTCGCTCCGTATGAGTGCGACGGTTTCTTTCACGACCGTTGCGGGGAGGAAAGTATCGTCAATATCAAGAACCTTTTCTTTTGCCCTGCTTCCGCCTTGGATGACTGTGATTTGAGAGAATGATCCTACCTCCTCAATCTTCACAATGTCCCGGATGGATATTGCGCCGTGCCTCACGTAGTCGGCGTTGAGATGGGCGACGAACACTTTCCCAAGCGGAGGAAGCCCCCAAGATACGAATTTTTCGTCGATGACATATTTCTGGAACGATACGTCATGGATGAAACATTTTTCAACCTCTCCGATGTTCTCTTTTGTTCCGTCATTCGTTACCTCTTTGCGAATGTGAGATTTCGCCTTTACTTCGTAGAGGTCGTATAATCCAGAAGGATTCCGCACCATATAATCGGCTCGGACATAACAATCCCCGAGAAGGAACCCAGGTTGATATATGAACTCATTGCCTCATTTGATGGACTTTTCCGTTTCTGCGAGATTTCGTTCGATGCGTTCTTGAAAAGAGAGGTCGACCCATGTGTCATCGTCATCCTCTCGCTCTTCGTCTGTCTCCGGAATATCAGGAAAGAGATTCGTTGCGGTCGTTTCCGTCTGAATAGCGAGATATTGCCCCACAAGGTTCTCAACCGTCTTTCCAAGTTCTATGATCTGCTCCGATTGTTCTTCCGTTTCGAGCTTCTTGATTTTCCGATATGCTCCAAGGTCGTTCCATCGCCACCATCCCAATTTCGGAAAGGTTTTGTAGTCTACAAAGAGGGATTTGGTGATGAGGTGGGGCATATTAGAAGAGACTTTTTATGAAAGAAATGATATATGGACTGACGAACCCGAGCATATAAAAAATTACTGAAACAAACCAGTTGTTATTATAAAACTTGGTTTTAGTTATTTGCCCAATCTTTTTATAGTCTATTGTTGAGGTTCTCGCCATAAAAAAATAGGTAAGTTGATAGCGTGCATCGATTTGCTATTTATCCTCTTGGAGGAAATGGATCTCTTCCATAGGAATTAGATTCCGAGATTTTCCCGTCTTTATTCTGTATCTTCAATTCTTTCTCCTGATTTTTCGCTATTTCTCGTGCTCTTTGAATAGCATCATCTTTTTTATCAGTATGCACAATATCCCGCTTATCTCATGGTTTATGAATTCTCCACCCTCCATCTGGATTAGGTGATACCCATACTTGCTTTTTGCTCATAAAAAGAAAAATTAAGAATTAGAAACTTTTTTAGATGTATCAAACTCATTAAACTTGGCAATAATTTCCAGTTTAAATGGGTGAATAGCATTGTTTGGTATAGCATCATCTATATATTGAACTGCCATAGCAAGATCATCACGATTTTTTTTAAAAATACCCCGTTCATAATAACAATGTGCAAGAAAAAAATTACAAGTATTCCGCTTATCTTGATCTTTCCATACGAAGGGCTCCTTTCTCAAAACCTCAAGAGCATCAATCGCTTTATCATACTGTTTCTGAATAATGAATGACATACAGTATTCAAGTTGAATTGTATACTCGTGAATATCTCTCATTTGTTCTTTCGCTTCATTAACTTTCTTTACTGTATCATCAATTTTGAACCCACTATAAACGAAGAAAATTGCGAATATTGTTGATAAGATGCTCATAAAAGTAAGCCATCTATCAGAATTATCCTTTTTGTCTTCGAGATACTTATCAAAGGCCTTTTCAATCTCTGGCTTATTTGTTGCTTCAAGGGGTAATAGTTTTGATACCATCTCTTCCTTATATATAATTGGCGGTTTTACTGTGATAATATTTCAAGTTCCACTTGCAAAAGATATCTCCAAGATACCACTTCCTAATAATCAAGTAATCATTGAGATAATTACTGTTAAAAAGAATAGACGACTTGGCGTTTCTAATTTCATAAATAGGAAAAGTTAAGAAATATCAAATAACTTCTTCGCCGTCTCCTCATCCTCCTCCACGAAGATCTCAACAGCCCGTTTCGCTCGCTCCAACAATTCCTTCGATCGTGTCCGTGCCTCGTGGGAGGAAACTATGAGGGAAGATATTTTGGATTGAATAGCGGGTGAAAGAATAGGGATTATCTGTTCTCTAATATCGTAAGGATAAATATATTGTTGAGCTAATCATCTTTGATTTCGGCGAGTCAATTCTATTCCCACCCATGAATTCATAAACATCATAAAATAGTAAGAATCTATCAGCTCTTTTTTGGGTCTTATGAGCGTTACGAAGCTTCAGATAATAGCGGGAGTATCCAAATTATAAATGTTTGTCTTTCAGATATATGCTCATACGGAATAAAGAATGAGATCATCTTTTCGGAGAATATACTTCTTATTATTATATAGAAAGTCATCGGTAGTAAAAAGAGCATCTTCATCCTCCCAAAAATTATCCCTTGGATAAAACTCTCCTAAATGTTTTTGGGTGAGAATATATGTTTTTTCTTTTCTATCTACGTTGTCAGAATAGGGTGGATTTGAGGGGTGTCATACAACACTTGATAATTCAGATATCGTTTTGTGAGGGAATTTTTTAATATTCTCAATTAATTCATCATACTTCGGCTGGAAAAACTCCGCATCACATCGCCCGAAGAGTCGAACTTCTTCGCTGGTTTTGATATCGATATTCTCTTCTGTCGGTTTCCAGTCGGTGAGTCCGAGCTCATCAAGGAGGATTTTCTCGGCTTCGGCATAGAGGGATTTGGATTTCTCGCGTTCGCTATGGGCGGTTTGGACGAGGGAGGCAATGGAGGATTGGAAGGATGGAGATGGGAGAGGAAGTGGAATGTTTTCAATTTCTGTGCAGTTTAGATTTACCTGTTCAGTTTGGCGAGCCATTGAATGAAGGCAAAGTTTCCCATATTTTGAATTCAAGAAAACGTTTATGTAATAAGGATTAACCTTGGATGGATTGACACGTATTAAAGCGACATTCTGATTGATATTTGCTGGCAATAAGGTTTTATCAATCATCGCAGTCCTTCAAACGATTTCGTAAGTGGCTCATATTATCGTTACGATAATATCTCACTCTTTTAGAGTAGTTTTAGCAAGAATAGCATTTCATTTGTCGGATAAGAAATGTGAAAAATCTGGTTTTATTTCATTTTCTCGTAAATTATCTGTTTTTATAAACTTCACATCTCAGCCATAAAAACTTTCATCTTTCATCGATGGAGTATGTCCCGTGGTTACCTTCCTTTCTACAATCGCTCAAAATGTGCTTTGATTCAAGTGATCAAATTTCTTTCTGAAATCCAAGTAATCAAGTTGATAATGTTCCGCGTCTATTCTCGTTCCATTTAACAGACTTTTTGCTTCCACAATCGAAATATCCAAATTGTGTTTTTGGATGAGGGAGATGAGAGATGGGGAGAGGGTTTGAGAGGTCATATTTATTGAGTTAGACTATTAAGTTCCTCTACAATCTTTACTTTTGCCTCTTCTGAAAAGAGTTTTCTTGCACTTTTTGGATCTTTCCACCAAAAAGTGCCAAAGTTATTTTCTGAACTGTATTTTTCATAAATCTCTCATCTTTTCGGATTCTTTTTTGATTTGAATAATTTTAATTCCCTCATCAATTCAGAAGCCTTTACAGTAAATATCTTTCTACATACTTCGGGGTTTATAGGTTTTGTGATATTTGTGGCATTCGGAGATAACTGAATTTGCTTATTTACAAATAAGGTGTCCGATACACTTGGATCAAGTGCAATAATAAAGTCAGCATTTTTAATATTGTTTCTTTTTTCAACAATCGAAATTAAGGGAATAATAATAGTTTCATCTATATCTTGTTTATGTAAGTTCAAGGATGCCTCAAGGAGATCGTTGTAAATAGGAGTTCTTTTCTCATTGAAATTCTTAAGGAATAGTTCTTTATTCGTCATTTTCTTAAAACCGATAGGAAGCACTAATGGAGACTGAAAGTTTGAAAGTTTCAATTTAGGAAATTCTTTCCGAATATAAGAATCGAAAAACTCAAAACTTTTTTGAAACAATCACCAATAGATAATCTCTGTTTCTATTGGAATAATATATGCGTGAACTACTCTATTTCGGTTTTTATTTAAAACTTTTAAATGTTCTTTGAGAGATGATCTATCTTTTCAAATACAGTATCGCTCAATAACATCATCAAAACCAAATTTTTCTTCCAATATTTTATCTTCAAGGGAATCTTGTAAATACTTTTTGATATTTTTATCTCATGTTTTATATAGAGTTCATTTTATGAGTAGTTCCCAAGCGTGAGTTAAAAGAATAAGGACTGTTTCCTGTCTATATGTGATGTTCGGTTTATTATGAATTTCTAATGCGCATAAAATTGCAGAAATAGAGTTATCTACTAATGATTTACTGGTTGAAAATAATTTTCTTGTGCGTGTCATTATCCTTTTTCTATTAAGAAATTACTAAACTTCCCCCTTCAACTTCTTCATCTCTCTCAAAGACGGACTCCCGAGGAGGGCGGACATCTGGATGATGGCGATCTCGTTGAGTCGGGTGAGACGATCGCTCTGTGAGAGCTTTTGCCGGATAAACTCGGCATTGAGAGATTCCAGATTTGCCAGTACGACGAGTTGTTCGATGGTGGCTTCGTCACGGATATTTCCCTCTGTCTCCGGATTCTTTTCTCTCCATGTTTTGGCAGTCATCCCGAAGAGAGCCACATTGAGGACATCCGCTTCGGTCGCGTAGATGACGGATTGCGATTTGATCCCGAGCAGAGCGGGAACGAGGTGTCTCTTGATCGCATCAGTATGTACCCGATAATTGACCTTGGTCAAGATTCTTTTTACGTCCCACCCGAGTGAAAGTCGCTCATTTTCCTCTTCTTTGAGCCGTTGAAACTCCTTGATGAGATAGAGTTTGAATTCCGCACTGATCCACGATGCGAACTCAAAGGCGATGTCTTTGTGTGCATAGGTGCCTCATCCATATCGTCCAGGTTTAGAAATAATGCCTATGGCATTTGTTTTTTCAATCCACTGTTTTCCTGAAAGGACAAAACCATTTGATCCACTCTGATTTTTAATGTCACTGAATTCCGTAACATTAAAATTTGGATTATGGATCTGCTCCCATATGCCGAGAAATTCGACTGTATAACGAGTACTGAGCCAATGAGAAATAACCAAACCAGTTGTCTCGGCATTTTTATAACGAGCAATATCCGTAAGTGAGATATAATCCCCTTGAGTATTTCAAAAGAAGAGTATCTCCGTTCCTTTGACGAGAATTTTCTTGGTGGTTTTCATAGACTACTGCTTTAAGAAACTAAAACCCTGTTCTTTTCCCCACACTTCAAAAGCCTCTGCGATTTGCAGGAGGTCGGATTGGAGGTTATCGATATTTCGAGAGTCTCCGTTTCGGTAGATATAGTCTCCCGAAGTGTCCTTAAATGGAACCTTGGAAGTTGCGAAGAAAATGGGGTAATTCGCAGTGCGGGGATTGGTTATATCATCCCACTTTTGAAGGAATATGACACTTGTCTTGGTTCCTGTATGAGGTTTAAAACTATTCTGTTCAACTCCTACGACGGCAAGGATTCGCGCGTGCTCCATGATAAAGTTTCGAACGTATTCTTCGCTCGTGTTGTTAAATACGCCTTGCGGGAGGACGAGGGCAAGACGACCTCCGGATTTTACGAAGTTGAGGTTTCGTTCTATGAAGAGAAGATGACGGGAAATTTTATCGATATTCTTTCCGGTTTTTGGGTGTCGTCCGAGCTTGTATTTCGCAAGTGTTGCAGATTCTTTCACCTCTCCTGCGAATGGAGGGTTGGCAAGAAGGACATCGAAATTGAAGAAAAGAAACTCTTTTTCGTTTTGTTGTTGTTTCTCATATTCGTCGAATTCCATTAAAAGATCCTCTCCTTTTATATCACCTCTTGTGGCTTCCTGCCAAGAAGAACTATCGAGAGAGTTTTCCTTGTAGATATGACTCTTCCCGTCTCCTGCGATAAGCATCATTGCTCGAGCAATTTTTGAGGATTTCTCGTCAAAATCAATTCCGAAAAGGCTTTGTTTGGCATATGAAGACATTTTCGCACTCGTCCAGTTATTCTTCTTTTTGAGGTATTCCATCGTATGGATAAGGAAACCTCACGATCCACAGGCGGTATCGATAACTCGTTCTTTCTCGCTTGGTGCGAGCATTCGGACACACATATCGATCACGATACGGGGTGTGAAGTATTGACCTTTCTTACTCTTCGCTACATCTGGTATGAGATATTCGAATGCTTCATCGATAACTTGGAGATTTGCTCCAAGGAGTTTGAACTTTTCGAGTTCACCAACACATACCGATAGATGCTCTGGAAGAAGTTTAATAACATCACTTTTATCAAAAACCCCTTTCCATCGAGCTTTTGCTTCTTCAAAGAGTCTTGAAATATCCGCCTTGGTTTTGTTTGCATCTTTCGTTGGAGATTTTCGGAATTCGAGCGGTCTTTCTGGATTTTCCATAGATTCCTTTTCATCGTGGAGCTTAGCATAGATGAGCTTGAATATCTCATCGAAACTATCGAACCCAGAATTTGCAAGTACGAGTTCTTCTATCCCTTGGATGACTTCTTTGAGTTGTTTCGGTTCTTCGAGATCCGAAAGCATCCGACGACGAGAGAGAACATCATCGACGGTTTCACCGAACATAGGGATGTCTGCGAGCGTATCGAAATCTTTTGGATATGGACGATACAAAATAAGCATAGAGCGTCCGTTGATAGCCACTCCGAATGGTGTTCCATCAGCGTTGAGGTAGCTTTTCAATTGTTCGGTATCGTTCTTCTCATGGGGTGCCTTTACCTCTACCATGAGGTGTGGAGTCTCATTATCCTCTGAATAGATGACGATATCCACTCGTTTTGTTTCACGTCCAAAACGCACTGATTTCTCGATATCTATACGTTCTTTCGGATACTTATATTTTTTGAGGAGCTCTCGAAGATAAAGCTGCCGAACGATTTCCTCTGGAGCGGATTTCTTTTCGCTCCATATTTGCTTCTCTTCCTCTCCTCGAGAATAACTTTTGAGAAAGTATTTCCCATCCCGTTCAGAGATTCGGGCTTCGATTTCATCGATCTCATCGCGTGTAAATATCGAAAGTGATTCGGCTGGATTTGAGAAAATCTTTGAGAGAATAGACATGTCTTGTAAGGTTGATTTATAAAAACAAACCGAGTATATCCAAAAAATATATTTCTGCAAATATTTTTCATACTTTTACATAAAAATATATTTCTTGAAAAACTACTTATACTATATTTTACTTCGGTAAGTGGGGATTTTTTTGCAGAAAAACAAAAAATATGTTACAATACCGGAAAGTATCAGTAAATAAACCCTTTTATGCTCTCACAGAAAATCAGAAACAACGCGACTATTGGCTACTTCTTCCTCGGATGGATGTTCCTCCTCGCGAAAAAGAATCCAGATTTCCAGGATCCCTTCATACAGAATCATGCAAAAAATGCCACGAAGGGACATGGATTTTTTCTTATATCATACGTGATCTACTCTTATTTTCTGAGTCAGTTCTTTTTCCATAATATTCCCATCGTCAATCTCTCCATCGATCGACTCATACATTTCGCCTTTTTTGTCGCACTCACCCTCTTTATTCTCTATGGAATATATAATTCTCAGAAAGGAGGATCGGTAGCTGAAGTGGGGGATATTTTCTCTTTTGGGAATGCATATACGTCCATTTGATATGAAAATGCCACAGAGACCGAACGGATGATGTTTTTCTTGTCCTATATCCCTTTCCTCGGGATGATTATCGCGAAACGATACCAAAACGTCATCACCACGACCGGAGCGAGACTCTCCTCGATATTTGCTTTCCTCTACCTCCTCTATTTTGTCTCCTCTGGATTTGACTCCTTTGCGATGATCCTCCTTTTTGTCTATATTTTTATCATCGTTTTCCTCTGAGTACAGTTTTTTATGGGGAATACCTATATCTCTTATTCTCTCCTCTCCCGTATCCCATCAATGGATGCCTGTTATGTGACTCTGCGATCATTACCGAGGTATGTGGGTGAGATTATGGGGGTTATCCGAGAAAAGCACGAGCAGGTCAGTTTCGCGAATTGTCTCAAAAAAACTCGCGAACGGGACAGTATCTCTCATGACTCACTCGCGAATTATTTCACCGCAGATCGTATCCCATTCAAGCCTCTCTGGATATTTATCCCGCTCGTGAATCTGGTTTTCTTGCCGAAAATACTGACGGATCGCAAAACCAAATATATCATCGCGATTGGTCAGGGCCTCGTTATGACGGGCATATTTGTAGCAATCAGCCTCATGTATGGATTTTCTTCATCTCTTCTTCTCTTTCTCCTCTTTCCGATTTTCTACGCCATAGCTCGCGTCACTTCTGATCCATTCCAAAAAATACCCCTTGTATATGAGCTCTATGCGCTCATCAATACCCTCTCATTCTGACTCCTCCGAAATACCCGTAAGATACAAGAGGTCAAAGCCCAAGAAAAATCCGTCAGCTTCAAAGTATAAACAAATCGTTTGTCAACATAAATTTTTGACTCGAGACAAAAAATAGGATACACTAAAAGTACGTCATCAAACAAAAACATATTTATTTACAAAAACACACTATGGAATTCGAAACACAAACAAATACTCTCGATATCCTCAGCCTCCTCGAACAAGAAGAGTCCGTCTCTCTTGAGGTCCTTTCTCACACGGATCCACTCCGCAGTGTCGAGGTCTACGAAGGGACTCTACCACTTGAGCCGATTTCTGAGACAACGAAAAAATCTCTCCTCGTACGACTGAGACAGTCGAGTATCGCTCAGGCGAAATTCACGCTCCACTATCTTTCGATCTCGACGATTGTTTTTTTCACGCTCCTCACGATAACCAACTGGTCATCCTATTCAACGGTTCTCTCTGCCTACATCAATCCAGATGCACTCAAAACCTCTGGAAATGACATCCTCTCAACACTCGATAAGTCGAAAATCACCGTGTATGCCAATGAGGGTGTGGATATGGAGATGAGACAAGAACAGGAAGATACACTCAAAAAGAAACTCACAGAAAGCAATACGGTCATCCGAGAGGATCGATTCTCTCCCAAGAAACTCATCACGGGAGCTGCGAAACTCGATATCGATCTCGATATCGCTCCGTATGATAATCGCATCATCATCCCAAAAATCGGGAAAAATATCCCACTCGTGGATGTAGGACTCAATTCTGCCTTTGATTTCGATCATATGGAAAACATCTTCATGCGAGAGCTCGAGAAAGGGATCGTCCGATATCCTGGAACCGCGAAACCAGGAGAAAAAGGAAATGCTTTTATTTTCGGACACAGCTCCAACTATCCTTGGATGAAGGGAGAATATAACAGTGTATTTGTCCTCCTCGATGAGCTTAATTTCGGAGATGAAGTAATCGTCTACTTCAATCAGAAGAAATTCACCTACATCATCAAAGAGAAAAAGGTTGTAAAGCCAGGAAATGTGAAAGTACTTGATCGTGACCCTGAGAAAAAAGAACTCTCTCTCATGACCTGTTGGCCAATCGGGACGACCATCAATCGACTGATTGTATTCGCTGAGTTACAGGAAACTAACAATTAAATTACCCCCTTTATTTATGGACTTCTCCGGATACACATTCAACTACGATCCCTCAAATCTTTGAGTGTTTTCGTATACCTTCTCGCTCGACAATCTCATCCTGCCGGCCATCGTGATCGCGATCAGTATCGTGTATTGTATGATCTATGTGCTTATGCCATACCTCTACGGATATGTCATATTATCAGAACAAGAAAAAGCAAAAAATGAGAAGCGACAGGTTATCAAAGATCTCGTCCTCATGAATGAAATCCAGACCGAACTCGAGAAAGAGATCGAGCAATCGCTCCTCAATGTCGCTATGACAAAATAAGCTCTTGTTTATCGACCTCGAAACCGATGGCGAGAAAGTTCTCATACATAGCCCCGGAGAGTGTCGTGAGATTCGTTTTCTCACTCGTGATAAGCCCTTGTATAAGGGCTTTTTCTTTGTTTGTATCATTGATATGGATCGTCGAGACGATACCGGCATTGAGTCCAGCAAATAGTGCCTTCACATGCCCCGGTTCGCGTGGTGGTGGGACGAAACAAATCTTTTCACGCTCGCTTTTGTAATCTTTGGTCGAGTAGGCAAGATTGCCGATATTAACCCCGATAGTGATCGGCGTATTTTTGAAATCCACACGGAACCGATTTTCTTTCACATCAAAATATCCCAAGTCTTCATACAACTTCCGAACTATCTCCAGTTCCTCGCGCAGAGTGATATTGGAAATATGGATTTTTTTTCATTGAGTGAGAACAGATTCGACGATCTCCTGAAATATCTGAAGTTCTTTCTCTCCCGAATATACCTGATTCCAGAGTTTGTAATCCTTGTGATACTCAACCCGATCATTGTAGTACGGCACGAGGAATTTCGCCATATCGTGTTCTATAGGCGAAAAAATATCCGTCGCGATATCGAAAAGATACTGATTATCGAACGGGTCTGTGCCCTCGATGAGAGTGATTGTATCAAAAAAAACGTGTTTCATAGCAAATATTAAATAGTACTTCAACGAAATTGATTATACAAAATAAGTACTTTATTTCAATTTCTTATTAATTTCTCTTTACTTTTTCCCTTTGGTGAGTATATTCCTTTCAGTTTTTTTGATTTCTTACCTTTTGCATCTCTATGATAGAAATAGTCTTCGCCGCCGGATCCGTCATCGATCCCAATCAGGTATACGAACTCGACGATATCATCCGGGTCGGGATTGCCCTTGTAGTCCTCGTTTCTGGATTCCTCTCCGTCATCTTCATCATCTGGTGAGGAGTTATGCTCATCCTCTCCGGAGGGAAAGACGACAAGGTAAAACCAGCCGTCAATAGTATCCGCTACGCGGTCGTCGGACTCATCGTCATAATCCTCTCCATCTTCGTCGCTCCAAAAGTTGGCGACCTCCTCGGTCTCAATGTCTCCAAATATATCTCACCACCGGTCGTCTTCTCGACTATCCAAGAACTCTCCGGCAAACTCTTCGGCAACAAAAACGAGCTTGATCTCTCTCCCAGTTCTACGAGTGATGGATCGCTTCCTGCTGATTTCTCCGATTTATAGAAACAAAAAAGTACGGAACACAGG
>CAZCYU010000052.1:0-1619 GCA_964503165.1 uncultured Candidatus Peribacteria bacterium
CGCAGAGATGAGATTGTAGTGCTCTTCTCCATCCCGATCGTACATGAGTGGTTTAGTGCCTGCCTCGAGGATGGACTCTCTCGTGAGTTCTCAGGACCCCTGAAGTGCGCATGCTGCCTCGAGGAGATTGAGGGTCGCACGCAGATCGCCGTCTCCGAGCAGGGCGATGAGTTTCAGAGATTCGGGAGTGAAAACAATATCCGGATATCGTTCCTGAATCACTTTCATATTTTTCCCCAAAAATTGCACAATCTGTTCCTGTGAAATAGGTTGCAGTATATAGACTCGGGCTCGAGAGATGAGGGCGTTATTGACCGTGAAACTCGGATTCTCGGTCGTAGCTCCGATGAGCGTGATAATTCCCTTCTCGACGAATGGCAGGAGTGTATCCTGTTGTGCCTTGTTCCAGCGGTGAATCTCATCGAGGAAGAGGATGGTTTGATGGTTTTCAACATAATTTTTCTTCGCTTTCACAAGGATCTTCGTCACGTCCTCTTTTTTGGACAGGACTCCCGAGAGATGATAAAAATCTGCATCGATAGATTTGGAGACTACCGATGCGATACTCGTCTTGCCACATCCCGGAGGACCCCAGAGGATCATGGATGGGATATGACCGGATTCTATGTATTTACGCAACGGTCGCCCCACACCAAACAAATGCTCCTGTCCGACGATGTCGTCCAGGGTATGCGGTCTCAGAAGTGATGCGAGTGGTGTGAGCATAGAGAATTACGAAACAAAAGTAAAGAGTTTCTCTCTCGGAAATCGCACCTTTGGTCGAGGAACATCATCAAGTGCTCGATATCCGATCGGGATCATGACAGCAAGATCGAGGTTGGTAGGGGGAGTGAGAATTTCAGTCGCTAAAGCATAATCGAATCCCTCCATCGGACATGAGTCAATCTGGAGCTCAGCACAAGCCGCAAGGATAAATCATAGAACTATATATACCTGCTTCTTTGCCCATTCGGGAGAACTGCTTTTCATAAAAGTCATGAGTGTCTGTTCAAATCCCGCAAGTTTTACACGAATATCTGGATTACCCCCCGACATAAGCTCAAAATATTCTTCTTTTGCCTGTATGAGATCATTACGGGCATACATCACGATCAGGTGTGAAGCAGTACTGATTTGTAATTTATCAGGTGCTGCTATTTGGATTTTTCCAAGTAGTTCAGGATTACTTATGACATAGAAATGATATGGTTGGAGTCCAAATGAGGACGGCGCCAAGCGGATTGCTTCAAGGATTTTTTCAAGATTCTCAGGGGATATTTTTCTGGTGGTATCAAATTTCTTGGTCGCATAGCGCCAAGTAAGATTGGAAAGGAAAGACATAAGATAAAAAAGTTAGAAAGTAGGAAGTTTATTAAAACACATCCCCCAACATATCATCCACTTCACTCGCAACTCGCACCTTTTCTGCCTGTTCCTTGAATAATGCCTCCTCTCGGATCTTATCCGCCAGTTCATAATCCTGCTGCATCTTGCGCAGCTGGGCTCGGGTTACGGGCTTCATCCGTCCAGAGGACGATGGGGTATAATCTCAGGCTCACATAGACAATATGTTTAAAAAATTACCTTCCTTTCCGTGCCAACACAATCCCAATGGTCCT
>CAZCYU010000053.1:0-12901 GCA_964503165.1 uncultured Candidatus Peribacteria bacterium
TGAAGCCGTGTTTACCCCCTTTGGTTCCGTTTGTCGTACAAACCCCCTTAATCCCCCTTATCAGGGGGAGACTGCCTTTCTCCTCCCCTGATAAGGGGAGGCTGGGAGGGGTTTGTTGAGAAACGTCTGTACGGAGGGGTTTGTTTTTGATGGGGTACATGGGATGGGGTGGTTAGATGGTAGGGGCAATGCCTATGTGCTTGCCCTGATATTTGATATCGGTGTCCTGTATTTTTTGTGTGGATATTATATATTATAATAATAGGGATGCAAGGGGAAATTTGATTTTGCATTGCATTCCAAGATTTTTTCTCAGTCATTATGGCGTTTCTACATCATTTGACGGGAATATCTCCATATTTCTCAACTAAACACTATTTTTCCTAGTTCTTGAGACAACGGACACTGAAGCTACGCGCACGACCATAACTAAAGTCCAGATACGCTGCTGTAGTAGTGAAGTCCAGATAGTAAGCATTTGTAGTATCCGGAGAAGATGACCAATAAGAAGCGTAGAAACTCTGAACGACAAGCGAACCATCTGTGTAATAGCGACTGCCTGCCATTGGAAGCTTGAGTGTGCTTGCGAGAGTATTTCTCGTACTCCCAAGAGTGGTATAGACAATGTTCCATTCTGTTTGGGTTGGGACGTGATAGTTGGGAGCACAGGGTCATCGAGTATCTGTCGTACTCCAGTCATTCCAACGATCAACTCAACCGGATGTTACATCAGATACGGTTGCTGACCAAGCTCAGAGGGCCGATGCTCCGCAAGCTTGAGTATCTCTATTCCATGTACAGTTATCAGTTGACGTTACTCATCCATCATAATCCCAGGCGACATTTTCTCACCATTGGAAGTATTTTCAATTTGTAGTCTCTGTTCATATTGTACTATCATTTGCACTAGCAACATATGCTGTTGATGGTTGTGAGGCTCAAACATTACAGGCTGCCCAATATTTTCATCCGACGGGGATATCGGGAATACTACATCAGGGATATTGTGGTGCTGTCACTACCAATACTTTCGTCACAGAGTCATTACAATTGCCTCCGATTGGAGTAATATTAGTGGTACCAGCAGCGAGAGAAGTAATGGTTGTAGCTGAGATGGTAGCAACAGCAGTGTTGGAACTCGTGTAAGAAGTTGGTGGAGTAATACAGTTATGAGAGATAGTAATGGGAGTTCCAGAAGTAACAGAGGAGGAGGAGAGGGTAAATGTGGTAATAATCCACTTCGCATACAATGTTGTTGCTACGGTCACAGTATCTGTTGTGAAATTCCATGCGGTGGTGAGTCAAGCATCTTTGTACCATCCAGCGAAAGTATATCCTGTTTTTGTTGGTGGAGTTGGTGCGGTGATAGTAGTGTTGTAATTTGCATTTATACTTGATACGGTCGTTCCTCCATTGGAGTTAAAAGTGACAGTGTAGATATTGACAGCACACACCTCATTTACACTATCCCATGTGTATCCAGTATTACAAACAAAAGTACAGATATTTGGTGTGGTGTTTTGAGTGTATGTATAGACTGGAAGCCATTGTGTTTCATTCCATGTTTGGGTCCATGTTGTCGTTGTAGAGTTATCAGTGGAGTATGGTTTGATGCTACCATTACAAGCGATGGCTTGTTGAGTATTCGCATCACACGTATTGGCTCCGATATTGTATGTATAGTTTGTTTTGCAGTCAAAGGTACACACTCATGCTGTAGTACTTCGTATCCAGTTCTGTAAAATGGATTGAGTTGTTCATATGAGCATCTCTGCGTGTATTGGGACAGATCATCCACATTCATTCAGAACACAGATATTGTCTCCCGTGTTTACAAAGGTGTCATCACAACCAACATTGATTGTTTCTGTGGCATGTTCGGTATCGAGAGTTCCATTGAGACACTGTACCTGAAGTGATCCAGTTCCAGTTCCATTGATTACAGTAATCGGTTTTGTGAATGTATTTGTTTCATCGTGAGAGAGTGCGGTGATAGTATATCCTGAGTAGGTAGTAGGATTACAGGGGATGGTATTAGTGATTACTCAGAGTATCTGAGTAATCAGAACATCTCCCGTTCCGGTACTCGTACCATCTCCATAGGTATCTCATCAGAAGTAGGCAGTATATCCGGTGGTATCCTCCGTGGAAAGATTGATACCGGTTGCTGTTGTTGATTCTTGAAGAGGGGCGTTATTTTCGTCGGTGAGAACTCAGATTGTATCTCAAGTAACATAGACAAATCTATCTGTGTAGTCTACAGTATTCGTATCAGCCGCATAGGATTGGGATATGATATGAGTGAGGGTATTGACGGGGTTAAAAATATGATTGGTGAGATACTTCGTCACATCAGTGTATGAGGTAATTTTGAGAGTATCTCCGGATTCGAGATATCCCATGAGCTGAGCTTTTTTTTGGTCTTTGCTTACCGTATAGGTATATCTGGTAGTATCTTTTGGATCAAGAGGATTTTTATTGATTTTAATGAGACTGGAGAGGGTATCAGAAACGTATCCCTGGTAAGAAAGAATCGTGGTATCATCCGCTTTGATTTCTAGGGGATTCTCTGGGAGAGGATAGAGTCATGACTTGACCTGAAAAACTATGAGTCATTGCTGGATGGATTTGAGATCGGTTATCCTGACACTATCTCTGGATGATCCGTAGAAATTCTGAATGGAGACAAGACCGATAGTTCAGAGGATAGCAACGATCGTGATCGTGACGATGAGTTCGACGAGAGTGAAACCGGAGAGATTTTTGGTTTTTTTAATGGGGTACATAGAATGTGATGATTATTTGGTAGAATTGGGAAGTATAACAGATATTCGGGAGAATACAAGAAGGAATGAAAAGAAAGAAGAAGAATTCAAAAAAATAACCATCCTGCGGATGGTTATTTTTTAGATTAAGATTTAATCAATCACCCCAAAGAGTTCCTTGAGGGTGGTCTTGCCACGCATGGCTTTGAGGACACCGTCCTCGCGCATGAGGATGAGGTCTTGTTCGCGTCCGGCAGCGAGGATCTCGGCTGGGGTGGCTCATTCGCGGATGAGGGAGCGGATGGCATCGGAGAAATAGAGGACCTCAAATATCCCGACTCGTCAGCGATATCCGGTATATCCACACTGTTCACACCCCTTGCCACGATGAAGTTTGAAACCTGTTTTTTTGGCTTTTGATACCGCCTCAATTCCGATATCTTTCATCATCCACTTGATGATATCCGATTCATCGGCATCAGCTTCGTATGACTCGATGCAGTGTGGACAGATCTTTCGGACGAGACGTTGTGCGATGATGATGTCGATGGAGGATGCGAGAATGTAGGGTGGGAGTCCCATATTGATGAGACGCTCTATCGTCTCGGAGGCGGATTTGGTATGGAGGGTCGAGAGGACGAGATGTCCGGTGAGAGACGCCTGAGCCGCGATATCCGCCGTCTCAAAATCACGGATTTCTCCGATCATAATCACATCCGGATCCTGACGGAGGAGGGCTTTGAGTCCATTGGCATAGGTATATCCATTTTTTTCATTGACCTCGGATTGGACGACTCATGGGAGTTCGTACTCGATCGGATCCTCAAGGGTGATGATTTTTTTCTCCTCAGTATTGAGAGTGGCAAGTACTGAATAGAGCGTCGTCGTCTTCCCGGAACCGGTTGGTCCGGTTACGAGAATCATCCCATTCTTTTTGGTCATACTCTTGTCGATCTGTCGCTTGCTCGTCCACATGAACCCGAGATCACTCATAGCAGGAATGGAATTCGTCGAATCAAGGATACGACAGACGACATTTTCTCCGAGTTTGACCGGGAGCGTTGAGATACGCACATCTATGCGGTCATCCGACTCATCGATACGATATTTCCCATCCTGTGGGACATTGGTGATGTTGAGTTTGAGGTTGGATTTGTATTTGAGTCGCTCGAGGATGATCTTGTATTCTGCGGTCGTGAGGTCGAAAATCGTCACGAGATGTCCATCGATCCGGAGACGCACAGAAATCCCTGTATTTCCGACGTCATAATGGATATCGGATCCGCCGAGAGAAAGTGCTCCTTTGGTGATGAGAGTGAGAGCCATGTCGGAATCTTGACGGGCGAGAGATTCTTTGACGAATTTTGCCAGTTCCGCAAATTTATCCGAATGAAAAAAGTGCTTATCTCTCTGCAGAGATTCCTTTGCCTTCTTGAATTCCTCTTCGGTTTGAATAGTCATGGGATTTATGAGTTTTTGGTATACACTTGTATGATATCATATTTTGATTTATATTGCAAAAATAATAATATCGTTATAATGAATTCTGATAGTAATTTTTTATCCGTAATTATACTCAAAAAATATGCCTATAACTCTATTACATTGGATGGTCATCGGTATATATACGGCAATCTTTATTATCATAGTTATTTTTTTTGAAATTCGTCTCAATTATATTCACCGACGACATATTGATAAGATTAGTCCGATAGGAGAAGACGGCCTTCGTAAACTCGATCGCCGACTCAAAATTATCGTTCGGATCATTTTCATTATTCTCTATATAATCTCTCTCAGTCTTATTTTTGCTATCTTATAAAAAACATCGACTATGGATATCCTCGCAGAAGACAACTACACCATCGTCACGAGACACTTTATCAATCTCCTCTATACTGTGTCCAAATTTTTATTTATTATTTTCATCGCGACAGCACTCTGCATTATACTTATCCTCTACAAAGAAACGCTTGGGAGAGAGATCATCCTCTATGTCCTCTTTCCTGCGGCTTTTCTCCTAGTCAATTACGGCTTCGTGCAGCTGATTCTCGGGATTATTCGGTATTACAATCGGCTCGTCGTAATCGTCCGGGATAAGTTCATCATCATCAATAGCTCGCTCATGCTCCAAGAGGATTTCGAAATTATGGATCTCTCAAAAGTGATGAAAATAGATGTTCACGTTCATGGTTTCTTCGCAAGTCTTTTTGGGTATGGTGATCTCGTTATGGAACAACAAAAAGACGAGGTCCGTGTCATTCATACGATCCCTACCCCCTATAAAGTATGGCAGATTATCCGCGAAAAGACCAGTTATATCGGTCAGCAGGGATGAGAAGTACGATTTTTTAAGGCTCGTTAATTTTTACATATTATGATGAAGAATACACTTCAGGAGATTATCCCCTCTCTCCCGTCCGAAACCGGACAGTTTTTTACGAATATAGAACGTGTTTTTGGGACAGCACTCTTTGATCGGGTGCTTGTACTCGAGGAAAAAGATTCGAAATATGAACTCGTCTACTATGCCCAATATCCGGACACTTGTCCGATAACACGCGAACTTCACGAGAAAGAAATGATGAATGTGGACTATTTCATCCAAAATATCCTCCGAAAAAGGGCGCTCGCAGATGGAGAATGAGTTTTCAAATGTCGAGAGGAAGATGGCGAACTGTTCGATGTTATGATCCGTGTCGGCAACTACTACATCGCTTTTAATAATTCTAAAGAATCACTCAAAAGTCTGAGGCGGAAACACCCATTTGATGAGACAGTCCTCATAGAAGAACTCAAGAAATATACTCGTTTATTTGAAATCCAAAAATAGATGTCTTTTATCATGTACAACGAATCATTTGAATGTGCATACTGCCACCAACAGGTTGTACTGCATCCGGAATGATCCGCCCGTAATCACTGCCCTTTTTGTCTCTGTTCTCGTCACGTGGATGATGTGAGTCCTGGGGATCGATCTGCCCTTTGTGGAGGCAAGATGAATCCTGTCGGCATCGATTATCGCAAAAACAAGGGGTATATGATCGAACACTGTTGTGAGCGATGCGGCAAAAAGATGCTCAACAAAGTCGCACCCGACGACCATTTCCTCGAATTTATCCGAGAACGCAATAAACAACCATGTTAAAAACTTTCTTTCAAAAATATCAGATCACGCCCGACGATACGCTCGTCGTCGCTTGTTCTGGCGGTCCGGACAGTATGTTTCTTGTTTCAGAAGTCCTCTCATTTCATCCAGTGAATCATATCATCGTCGCTCATTTCAACCATCATCTCCGATGAGCAGAAAGTGATCGAGATGAATGAGCAGTGAAGCAGTTTTGTGAAGAAAATAATCTCACTGTCCGATTTGGATGAGGAGATATTATGAGCATCGCCGAAGCAACCAAAAAATGAGTCGAAGAGGCTGCTCGGACTGAGCGATACCTCTTCCTCGAGAAAGTCAGACAAGAGTGTGGAGCCAAATATATCCTCACCGGACACCATCTCGACGATACCATTGAAACACTCCTCTTCAATTTCATCCGCGGAACCAAGATTAACGGACTCACTGGTATTCCCGAACAAAATGGCACCATCCTCCGACCATTCCTCCATATGCCGAAGTCGGATATCCTTTCCCAATTACAGGAGAGAAATATAGCTCACTGTACCGATTCAACCAATGCAGACGATCGATATCTCCGCAATCACCTCCGACTCAATATCATCAATGAGTTTGAACGCATCAATCCTGAATACCGCAAAAATCTGGATGCTTTTATGTCCTATATGAGCGAGCTCCGCGCTCATCTCGACGCCGAGGTACGGACATTTCTCTCGGACAAAGATTCTTTCTCGGTCACAGATTTTCTCGGACTCTCGATTTTCCTCCAGCGAGAGGTAATCCGATACCTCTATGAGCAAGCCAACAGTGGGACGATCGGACTTTCTGAAGGCAATATCGCCGAGGTGATTCGATTCATCGGAGATAAGGGAAATTATACAGAAAAAACACTCAGTAAACTCCGACTCGAAAAGAAAAATAACCAAATTTATACTATTCGCTAAATTTTTATGCCCACCCATTTCCTTGCTTACCTCCATTCTCTCGGATTCTCTCAAAAGTCTCTCGTGCGGATTTTTGCCACACAAGAAAATTATGAGGATTTCTATAATGATCTAAGCCAAGCATCCTTGAAGAAACTCGGGATCCGAGACGATAAAATAGCCGTCGTATTGGCAAAAAAAGAGAAACTTGATACCGAAAAAATATCATATACTCTCCGCTCTCTCGGTGTACGGATCATCGCCCTCAAAGATGATGAGTACCCGGAACTCCTCCGACAGACGTCTATCTGCCCCTATTTCCTCTACGTCCGAGGGCGGATCCAGGCAGGATCGAATTACCTCTCCGTCGTCGGGGCACGCAAGAGTACCCCCTATTCTCGCCAGGCCCTCTCCCTCATCATCCCCGATCTGGTTCGTTCCGGATATGGGATCGTGTCCGGAGGAGCGTATGGGGTTGACTCCATCGCCCACAAAACAGCCCTGGAAAATAACGGCTACACGGCAGCGGTTTTCGGAACTGGGATCGATGGATGTTATCCCAAAGAAAATCGTGAGCTCTTCGAACAGATGGTCGAAAAATGAGGAGCGCTCATATCCACTTTCCCGATCGGGACCATACCAGAGACGTACAATTTCCCGATACGCAACGAGATTGTCGCAGGGATCAGTCGTGGCGTCATCGTCACCGAGGCGGCCGAGAAATCCGGCACCCTCATCACCGCCCGACTCGCCCTTGATTTCGGTCGAGATGTTTTCGCCCTCCCGGGAGAGATCACCAAGGCGATGAGTGCCGGGACCAATGCTCTCATCCGCGATGGACAAGCCAAACTCATTCTCTCCTCAGAAGATATCCTCTCAGAATACCAGAGTGTTGAAGTAATCACGTGATGATACCAAACAAAAAGCGCCATCACCTTTGACGACGCCATAGAAGAAGCAATCTATACCCTCCTTTCTTCCGAATCACTCGATGCCTCAGCCATCGGAGAGAAACTCACCATCAACATCACTACTGTTGCCTTCAAACTCTCGATGATGGAAGTCAAAGGACTCGTCGAGATGGGGATCGGCGGAGAATATGAGGTACGGTAAGAATTAGTGAGTCATCATGGATCGGCTGGAGAATGGGTTTGAGAGAATATCTTTAGCAATTTGTGTAAACATAGAACGATCCTTTTCATTCAATTGTTCCTTTGGTATATAATCCCCATTATTAAATTCGCGAACATGAATAGAGGATGCAAGTTCAGTTATATCAATTGAGTCTTCATTGTAGTGAGATGGTATAGTACGATGTCTACACATAGCCCTAAGCATATACCCCCTTCCCCCAATAGATACTTTAAGGACGAAGTCCTTCTCGCCAATTTTACTTGCCTCTCTATGGAAATTTATAGCTCCATAGCGGGATTTTATCGTTGTTTGTAGAGTTGTCTGAGGAATTGCTGTCATCACAGTATATGCCCGACCAGCAACCGCATCTCAGAGTTGAGCTACGGTAGGTATTTTGGGGGTTGATGAAATCCTGTCCAAGAGGGAAAGTTGATCCCCCTTGACTGTTCTTGATGTTGAAAATGTTTCCATAGTTGATAAGGCAAGAAAATAAAAATGTTCCCGCATAGTGTGGAACATTTTTACATAAAAGTCAAGAGATTTTTTAAAAAACTATTTTTTCTTTCGTAGTATCCCCCACACCGACAATCCGAATATCGTCACAATGATGGCACTGCACACGAGGCAGAGTGGACAAAATGACCCGATATAGAAGGCTTCCTGATAAATATAATATCCATTGAACATCATCCCACCGACTGCCATAACTGTCAGAACTTGGAGGGGTTTCCGACAGATTCCGAGGTATCCGAGGAGGGCGATGAGGAAGATGACTGGGTAGACAACCACTGCAACCGCCGGGAATGGGAGTCCAAAGAACTGCGCTCGAGGTGAGAGGAGGACATTGGAACACGAGAAGGTACTGTTCAAATCACAGAAACTCGAATAGGTCCCAGCCGTTTCGGCCATTTTTGCTTTGAGCGAGTATGCCTGAGTTGTGAGATAGACTGCATTGACAAAGGCCACAAATGCGAGTACTATAATGGCCAAGAGGATTTTTTTTACCCCAAGGGCACTTATTTCACTGCGTACCCCAGGAGTACTTGTTTCACTGCGCATAAAAAAGAAGTGAAAAAATAAAATTACATTTTGAGTGCTGCGTCGATGATCCCGAAGAATTCTTCTTTGGAATTAAATTTCATAATCGTGCCATTGAGATAGACCGATGGTGTCCCTTCGAGTCCCATCGCCTCGCCTTCTTTCTTTTCTCGTGCGATCTGATCCATATACCACCCCTCACTGAGACACTGTGAGAAATTGACTGTATCAAGTCCGGCTCTTTTTGCCGCCTCGATGCGCTCTGTATCGGTGACGATATCCCCTTTCTTCTGATCTTCGAGATCGTAGAGCTCCTTACTAATCTCATGGTATTTGCCCTGAGAGAGACCACAGAGCCCAGAGAGCGCATCACGCTCGGCATTCTGGTGGAATGGGAGTGGGAAGTTTTTATACGTTACAGTGATTTTATTGGTCGCGACATACCTGTTGTAGAGTTCTTCTCCGAGAGTTTTTTCGAAATTAATACAGGCCGGGCACTCATAGTCCGAAAAGATTATCAACTGTACCTTACTCGATGGCGCACCAAATACAGCAGACTCGATAGATTTAGAGACCTGCGGTACCGTTGTTTCAGTAGTACAAGCCACGAGGAAAAACGGGAGAATGAGAAGAATATATTTTTTCGCCCCAAGGGCACTTATTTCACTGCGTACCCCAGGAGTACTTGTTTCACTGCGCATAATAGATATGAATAGAGGATAATAAAGAGAACTATATCCAATTCGGAAGTATTTGCAAAAAATTTTATCTGAAACCACGAAAAAAGAGGCCATTACTGACCTCTCTTTGGATATCTGAATTAGATAGCTTGAACATCAACAGCCATAGGCCCCTTTTGTCCATCCTGAACTTCGAAAGAAACTTCCATTCCTTCCTGAAGGTCATTAAACGCTTCAACCTTTCCTGCACATCCTGAGAAGTGGAAAAAAAGATCCTTTCCTCCATCAGCTGGAGTGATAAATCCGAAACCTTGTTGGTCCTTCTTTACCTTGATAACACCATTCATAAAATAATAATAAAAAAATATAAAACCATGTAGGGGAGGGAAATTCTGAAAACTTCTGTTTCCGTACACTTAATTGCCATTGTATGTTAAAAAACTGGAAATGCAAATAAAAAAGCTTTTTTATTTAATTTCTCCCCGCAAATCATCAATCGTCCCCGCTCAGAGGAGGACTATAACGGCACTGTTTGGATGTTCTTGATCGTATTTTCGTATAATCTCAAGTGTATGATCGAGTCCGTTTCCATTGATGGTATGTGGATAATTTTGTCTGAGCTCACCGACAAATCGCTCCGTTGTCATATATGCGACATCTTCCTGCTTGTCCCGAGAGAAATAAATATCGCTTATGACGAGCGAATCTGCGCTATCAAAACACGTCTTGAATCCGTCGAGGAGCTCGATAGTTCTTGAGTACTGGTGCGGTTGGAATGGGACGAAGAGGTGCTTATCCGGGTATTTATTTTTGATCGCCTCAAGTGTGAGTCGGATCTCGGTCGGATGATGTCCATAATCACTCATGAGTAGATTGCCGTGCGCGGTCGTCCGGATGATCTCCGATCTCCGCCATGCCCCCGTGTACGAGTTGAGTTTATCAACGATATATCCATCCTCAAGTCAGACGATCTTCCCCACCACGAAGGCAAGCTTGGCATCAAATTCGATATGATCGCCCGGGACTTGAAGATTGAGCTTCTGGAATCGTGTAAATATATTATTCTCATCATACCACCCATTATGATTCACACGAATCGGTTTCGCGGAAGTCTGTGAAAAATCCAACTTCTGTGCATTGATATCATCCATATCATATATCACATATCAGGTCGTCTGATTGATGAGAGACTGAAAAGCAGAAATATAATCTTCCAGATCATGATAATAATCAAGATGATCGAGTTCGATATTGGTGATAACCGTGATATATGGGAAATATTTGAGAAATGATCGCTTATATTCACAAGCCTCGATGACGAAATACTCGCTCGGCTCGAAATGAAGGTTAGAATTACCAAGTCCGGGAACTTGTGTCCCGACAATCATAGACCCGCCAACATTCGATCCTGCAAGCATAATACCAGCCATCGCCGTCGTCGTAGACTTGCCATGTGTCCCCGTGATAGCGATACATTTTTTGGCATTCACAATCTCTGCAAGAGCATCAGGATAGGATATGAGTGGGATATTTCGCTCAACTCACGCAGTGAGTTCCACATGATTCCGATATCATTCCTCAAAAGTATTTGCCGTTTGGAGTGCTGCTTTGGTGTAGATAATCTTATCAGTTTTTGTTGGGATATTCCCTGCCTGATGTCCGATAATAATATCTATCCCTTCAGTTCGAAGATCATGGATGAGATCGGAATCACTGTCATTTGATCCACTGATAGTGTATCCGAGATTTTTGTAGTACCGAGCAACCGCCGAGATTCCGATCCCGCCGATGCCGATGAAGTGATAGTGTGGTTGGGTCATAGATTTGAAAATTATTAACTAGTCTCACGTTGCGAGAAAGAGTCCGTATATATGTCTCGCGCCAGATTGTTTCAGGATTTTCGCGCATTCATTCGCGGTAGATCCGGTGGAGATGATATCATCAACGAGGATAATATCTTTGCCACGAATCGATTCCGTATATTTTTTGCGGAGCGAGAAGGTATCTCGTACATTTTTCATCCGCTGATATTTACTCAGCTTCGCCTGATGACGTGTCCATTTGGTCTTGCGAAGGAGACGATGATAAGAATTACCCGATTGCTTCGCAATCGCTCTCGCGAGCACCTCTGAATGGTTATACCCTCGCCTCAAATGCGAGAGGAAAAATATGGGAACCGATGTTATCATAGCGGTTTTGTCGATTTTTTCAAGACAAAAGAGCGAAAAACATTCGAAAAGGTGCGGGATAAACAAATCCACCTTCTCTTTTCGGGAGAAATATTTGTATGGTTCAAGTTCTTTTTTGAGCTCATCAGTATACGAGAGGGCCACATACGCGGCATCGAGCGACCAATTATGAACCAGTTCTCGATAGTGCTCATTTTTGTCGATGAAAAGCGGACTGAAATCCGGCGGAACTTCTGGCAGGAGAAAGGCGTGCGAGAGGAAAAGTCTGATTCTTGAGAACATAGGTAAAAGTTATCGAAAATGTTCCAGAACGACGATCCTGTCCTCAGGAACCTCGGAGATATCGCGGACATAGGGGACGAGGAATGCGGATGGGACGAGGTGCATGCGGATATCTTGGAGGTATTTCCGCATGAAAAATACTTGGAGGTATTTGAATGGGATGGCCGAGAGGGCGATCGGGTTGCGCCTGTGATTACTCATGAAAAAATCCCAAAATCCTGGACTCTCCGGGATGTCGTCTTCTCACTCGGTATCCATCGGGAATGGCGTCCAGATGCCGAGATCATGATAGGTCACACACGAAAATACCCGAGAATCCACCACCTCTCGGACCGCGAGAGGACCGAGGAATCGGCTCGTAGAGTGGAGCCAAATAACATCGGGACGATAGGTCGCTATCTTCATCCTGAGTGCTCGAGCGAAAACGAAATTGTAGCAGGATATGACGAGTCCAAGGAGTCGATAGATTCTCGAAAACATTCATCTCCCGACATCCCATCCGAAAGTTTGTACTTTGTATCCGTTTTTCTGGAGGAGGATAGCAATATTTTGCACGTGTGTTTCGATCCCACCAATCGTGGTTATATAGTCAGTCACGAGCAGGATTTTTCGGGTTCGCTCTGGGAGGAATTCACGAACCTGTTCCATCCAGCGATCGTGAGTGTACTTTTCTGCTATCCATTTGGCTTTGTAAGAAAGTTGTTTCCAGATAGCTTCATCAGCGTATTTTTCTGAAACTTCGAGGATTTTTTTGGTGAGTGTG
>CAZCYU010000054.1:0-5253 GCA_964503165.1 uncultured Candidatus Peribacteria bacterium
CCTGTACGGCAGCCCTCCTCCAGCGTCAGGCACTCGAACGTGTCCGATCGGAGATTCGCACTCTCGGATGCGAGACCCTTATCGATATGCGCATCGGGATCAATACTGGTAAGGCGGTTATAGGGAATTTCGGGTGTTCCAAACGGTATGACTATACCGCTCTCGGTGATACGGTCAATCTCGCATCGCGACTCGAGTCGATCAATAAGCAATACGGGACCAATATTATTATCTCCGAGTCGACGTACGAACAGATCGACAAGGACCGATTCATCGTCCGGGAACTCGATCTCATCACGGTTAAAGGAAAAACGAAACCGATTAAGATCTATGAACTCCTCGGATTCAATAATCTCGATGAGGCCGAGAAACTCAAACTTTATAGTGAAGCGCTTTCTGCCCTAAAAGATAAACAGCACGGCGAAGCGGTTGAAAAATTCAAAAAAATATGGGATATTCCATCACAGAACTTCGTTCGAAAACTCAGCACTATTCGAAAGGCTGAGATGTATGAACAATGACTCAAACTCTACAGGGATCGTTGATTTGTTGAAGCAAAAACTATTTTCGAGAAAATAGGCGATGATACCCCAGCACAAAAATTCATCGAACGGTGTGATGAATTTATCAAAAATCCTCCACCCGATGATTGGGATAATGTGTATCGATTTAAAGTGAAGTAATATAAATAATCTCAGCTACCTTTGGTAGCTGAGATTATTTATATTTTGTCTTTAAAATGAAATTATTTGAGTCTCCTCGCTTAATCTTCCCTTGATCTCATATCCTCACTTTTCTTTTGTTTTATCTGAGATGATAATCCTCTCTGGGATACCGAGGAGATCAGCATCGGCAGCCTTTTGTCAGAATCCAACGTCTCGATCGTCGATGAGGACTTCTCATCATTTCGCCTCAAGCTCAGAGGCAAGCTTTTTCGCTTGCTCGAGATTGTCTCAGATGACGATGATATAGTGCGATGCTGGAGCGATATTCGCTGGCCAGACGAGTCATTTGTCATCCATCATGTATTCAGCGATGACCCCCATAAGTCGTGAAACTCCTATTCCATAACATCCCATATAAACAGGATTGGATGTCCCATCTGCATCTGTGTATTTCAGTCCGAAAGCGTCGGAGAACTTGGTTCCGAGTTTGAAGATATTCCCAACTTCTGATGTTTTGATGATTTTGTACTTGTTGGATTTACAATTCACGCATTCGAACGGATCTCCGACAATCTCATCATTGTGAGCTTGTCAGCAGTCTTCGCACACGTAGATATTATCCTCACCGATTCCGAGAATAGTCTGGAATTCGTATGAAAATTTGGAAAATGCTCATCCGGAGGCAAAAGCATAGAGTGTATCTTTCCCGATCCCGAGTCTGTCAAAGACTCGCACATACGCCTTGCGTACTTCCTCGAAATAGACGTCTAAGTCTTCTTGATTTTTATTGAAACTGTAGAGATCTTTCATGATGAATTCTCTCCCGCGCAGGAGTCAAGACTTCGCTCGCGCCTCATTTCGGAATTTATTCTGGAATTGGTACACATTCATATTATTCAAATCTTTGTACGATTGGATGAACTCCTGCATGAGCGGAGTCACGACTTCTTCGTGCGTCGGATTGAGACCGTATTCCTTCCCACCTGATCATTCGAGTTTGAAGAGGACATCCACCGTGTCCCATCTCTTGGTTTTGAGCCAGCTTTCTTTATTGGACAACGAAGCCATGAGTATCTCACTCGCTCCGGTCGCATTCATTTCCTCTCGGACGATATTTTCGATATTCCGAAGGACTCTGAGTCCGAGGGGGAGATAATTGTAGACTCCCGCCATCTCCTGACGGATGAATCCTGCCTGGAGCAGGAGCGAAGTTGATCTGTTGTCACTCACTTTTGGTGAGGATTTGAGTGTTTTGATTGGGAAACGAGAAAGTTGCAACATATGAGTGAGTGGTTCGAAATAAGAATCGCCACTAACTATATTGAGTATGTCAGTTTTTGCAAGTTTTTAAAGGGGGATTTACAAAAAAACAGGATGAATATTTTTAACTTAAGTTTGACAAAATATTTTTTTCCTTACACTACTCTTTAGTAAGTAACCAAAATCAGTCCATGATATCAGTACATACATTCTTCAACTTTTTCTTTTTTAGCTTTCCATCGCTCAATTGAAGGGTTGTTCTTTGTTTTTAAAAATTTTAAAAATTAAAAAGAGTTCTTCAATAAAATGAAGAACTCTTTTTAATTTATTTTCTAAAATCTCTTTTTTATGAATAATAATGACCAATACTGGATCGAGTACGTGAAGGAAAAATTACAGGATCCGAATCTGAGTGATACAGAGAGGGCGTATCTGTCGAGGATTATCCGGGTATACACTATGCCTGATCTTTCGAAAGTAGCTGGGAATCCTGTGAATATGGTGGTGGAGAGTATCGTGAAATCGAACTTTTTTGCCTGATTTGAGGACGTCGTGAGTCCAGAAGTTGTCTGAGAATTTGAGACGTTTGATTTGTTTAATTTCCCAGAGGACCATGTCGCGAGAAGACCGAGCGATAGTTATTTCATAAAAAAAACTCTTCATAAAGAAGAAAATATCCTCCTGAGAACCCACACGACTATCGCGTGGTACCATTATCTATTGGGGCAGTGAGGGAAAGAAAAGCTAGAAAAAACATGAAATATACAATTTCTGTCGTATGGTAAGGTATATCGGGTTGATGAGTTGGATAAGTCTCACCATGAATGTTTCCATCAAATAGATGGGCTCAGAATTACCGAAAAATCTCGCGAGATTATCAATCAGGATACTCTGAGAGAGGTACTCTCCAATATTATCAAAACACTGTTCGGGGTAGATATCGAATACCGATTCAATGTGGATCAATTCCCCTATACGCTCGACAGCCTCGAGGCTGAGGTGAAGTTCAAATGAAAGTGGCTGGAAGTACTCTGAGCCGGAGTTGTCCATCCTGCCGTACTGGAAAAACTCTGAATCGACGGTGAAAAATACAATGGCTGGGCTTTTTGATTTGGGATAGAAAGATTGGCGATGATTCTCAAAGAGATTCCCGATATCAGGATATTTTGGAGTCATGACCCGAGAATTACTGCGCAGTGGGGAAATCTCGATCCGTACAAAGAAGTCAGCAATTATCCGCCGGTCTATAAAGATATCTCCTTAGTAGTCCCAAAAGAAAAATTCCAAAAAGATCTCAAAGAAGAGCAAAAATCTGGGGAATTGGAACTCACCAGGGACACGGAATCGAATTTCTTCGCCATAACTGGAATCATCCGGGATGTCTGAGGTGATCTCATAGAAGAGGTAAAAATCATAGACATGTACGAAAATGATGCGAAGTTCTGAGAAGAGAAGACGTCTCTCACCATCAATATAACATTCAGGTCCATCGAGAGAACTCTGACAAATGAGGAGATAAACAAAGTGTATTTTGAAATCAGAGAGAAGATGAAAGGAGGGCTCGGATATGAGTTGAGATAATAAGGTACTTATCGAGAGGGGGATTTGGTAAAAAATTTGCAAATCATGGGTCATTCTTTATACTTATGCACATAAAAATTATTATTTACCACCACACAATCCTATGAAGATACCGGATAGCGCAGAGCGGGTTTTTGAGGGGAAAACATTTGATGTGTACCAATGGGAACAGGAGATGTTCGACGGGAGTACGAAGATTTTCGAAAAACTCAAGAGGAATCATTCTGTGGACATCGTCGCTGTTTCTGAGGATGGCGATATCTGTATCATCGAGGAAGAACAACCCGGGAGGGCTCCATTTCTGGGACTCGTATGATGATCTTGTGAAGATGGAGAAGAGCCAGTAGAGACTGCCAAAAGAGAATTACTCGAAGAAACGGGCCTCGTGAGCGAGGATTGGCAGTTATTCAAATCCCATACACCTTCATCCCGGATAGATTATATGAGTCATATGTTCATCGCGAGAAATTGCAAAAAAATCCGAGATCAGCATCTCGATCCAGGAGGAGAAAAGATCAAAATTCGGACAGTGAAGTGGGATGAATTCTTGGATATCGTCGCCGATCCGAAATTCCGAGTGCAAGAATTTGCCGTTGAGGTTCTCCGGTATGTGTATCTGTGAAGGGAGGGGGAGTTGAAAAGTAAAATTCTACAGTAATCTCTCCACTTCTCTTCCCTCTGCCCTTACTACCATTCCCCTCTTCACTCCCTCCACCGTCACCGGTGGGATCTTGCCAGACTCATAGATGCCGCGGGATGTGAGTGTGTCTTTGAGGAATTGCTTCATCGGAGTGTGACCGTCCGGACCGACGGCACGCATCGTATATCCATTTGGAAAAATCTTTTTGGATTTCTCGCCCTCCATACCAAGGAGTCGGGAGATCCCGGCAGCGAGGAGTCTTTTCTCCGGTTCTCACCATTCTTTATTGAGTGAGAGTGAGCTGGATTTGTCTGTGATAGTAACTGGAAGCGTATCTTTGTGTTCATCAATCTCCTTGACGAGAGTCTGAACCCCATCATTTTTGAGTATCCCATCGAGGTGGGTGCTCGCGAGGAAGGTGAGGTTGGATCTGCTGGCTTCGGTTTCGGACTGGAGAGTTTTTTGATAGATTTCTTGGTGGGTTGTTTTGGCTTGTTTATAGGCGGTAAGTTTAAGGATTAGGGCTTCTTTCTGTTTCTGGAGTTCTTGGTATTCGGTTTTCATTGTTTGGATCTGTGCGAGCATCTCCGAGGCTTTCTTGCGATCCTCGGGATTAGCATCGGGATCGTGGCTATCGGCTTCGAACCGTTTGACTATAGTATCAAAATTCTCGGTGGTAAGTTTCTCAATCGAGGGCAATCCGAATCGTTCAGATGTCCGAGAGAGGAATTGTTGCTGTGATGCGATCCTCGTGTCGATATCGCTGATCTCAGATTGTAGCACCTGTATATGAGCATCGATCTCGCAACTCGAGTGGTAGACTTCTCGCGAGGGGATACGGATACCATTGTTATTCTCGGTGTAGATCTGACCGGTTCGCATATCGACAACCTTGCGGATATTCTTGTCTCACTCTACATCACTCAGCACCTCATCACCTCGGCGGATGAGCTCTCATCGTTCTCTCGGAGAGAAGTAGAGATTCATCTTCTCCTCGGTGGATCAATTGGTTGGAAATACACAATCCTTCGGTGCTCGATAGGGGATCCGGAGCTCGTGAGCACTCGTCTCGAGATCTCGGTACACTGCCCGGAGGCTCCCCGGAGG
>CAZCYU010000055.1:0-4816 GCA_964503165.1 uncultured Candidatus Peribacteria bacterium
CCTCGCGATATCATCAGTACGTGTAAACAGGATGGGGAATCCTCTATCCTCGATATCGTGGATATCCCAGAACGGGTATTCCCGATTGGGCGACTCGACAAGGAAACAACCGGGCTCATCCTCCTGACCAATGATGGGCGCCTGTCCAATTACCTCATGCATCCGAGATATGAACACGAAAAAGAATACAGCGTCGAGGTGTACGGGAAAATCGACGATGAGGCACTCGAAGATATGCGACTGGGGGTGATGGTCCTCGGGAAGATGACCAAGCCCGCGATTATCACCCGGCTCAGTTCCGGGAAATTCGCGATTGTCCTTACAGAAGGGAAAAATCGTCAGATTCGGCGTATGGTCGAGGCGGTTGGCTATACGGTCAAAAGACTCAAGCGTATACGGATAGAAAATGTCTTCCTCGGCAATCTCGAGGAGGGAGAATACGCTCCGCTCACCAAGGCAGAAAAACGAGTCTTATTTCAAAAAATCGGTATCTAATATGAAAAAAAACGTCTATCTTTTCATTATTCTCATTATTTTCCTCTCGAGTCTGAGTTCAGCACTCCTCCTCTTGTTCTATATGAACGTGGAGACGAATGTCACCATCGGACTCAGTATGATGGGCACGGCTGTTTTCCTCGCTCTGAGCTCGTTTTTTGCCTTCTGTATCTACTTCTTCAAGCGGATCTACTATCGCGGAGAGGTCTATACATCCACGATTCATTCGTCTCTCCGTCAGGCGATCCTCCTCGTGTCCGGGATTCTCACCGCTGTGGTATTTTACTCGCTCGGGGTCTTAAATATCAAAACTATCGGACTCCTCGTGGTCATCGTCGTGCTCTTTGAGCTCATGATCCAGAGCATCGGAGAAAATTAAACTTGAAAATATCACAAAACCCGATACTATCAATGTATTCTAACATTTTATAATATTTTTTATGGATACAATTCTTTCACTCCTCGCCTCGCTGCAGCAGTTTTTTGGCCAAATATTCTCCTTTATCTCCGGCAATATGTCGATCGATCTCGGTCTCAAGATCGTCCTCGGGTATTTTTTCATCATCTGGGCAGCATTCATCATCTGGGTTATCAAAGATATCACCAATCGCACGACCAATATCTTCATCCAGACCCTCTCCATCTTCTTGGTCCTCCTCCTCACGCCAATCTTCGGTCTCCCGATCTACCTCCTCATCCGACCACGAACCACCCTCCTCGAACAATTCTACGAAGAAGGGGATTTTGAGGAAGGAGAAGGTGAAGACGAATGAGAGGACTTCCATCACTGTCCGCACTGCAACCACCTCGTCTCCAGCGAGTTCCGATTCTGCCCCAAGTGTGCCATAGAGCTCACCAAATCCTGTACCGCCTGCAACAAACAAATCCGCACCGAGTGGGTTATTTGTCCGTATTGTGGTAATAAAGAAGAGAAGGTAAAAGAGGAGGTGGTCGTAAAAAAAGTGAAGAAAGAGAAAAAAGAAGAGGTTGTGAAGGTAGAGATTGAAGAAATTTAAAAAAACCTATTTCATAAAGGCCTGATCAATTTCCTCAGCATTTTTGATTAAATGATTTAAATTTGACTCGTGAGCCATTTGTAACCGTTTTTCCTCATCTGTATATTTTCCTATTATATCTATAATTTCTTCTGAAGCTCCATAAAGACGTACCATGTTTATAAGTTTAGCATGAATCTTCTCTGGAAGCCCAAGTGATATGATTATATCAGAAAGCCTATCTTCTTGTTGTTCCATTCGTGTTACAATATCATTCTTTGGTGCAACTTCTCACATAAAAATTAAGTTTAAATAATAAAATATTTGTTTATAGTATAAACTAAAATCAAAAAAATTGCAAATTTCCATGTAATTAAAAGGTTTCTACGATATTCTTCAATAATACTCGTCTGTCTTCTGGGAATTTGATATTTTCGGTGTAGGAGACGATTTTCTGGAAGATGCAGTAGGGGCTTTCTCCGTTCCAGAAGAAGCCATTGCCTTCGAATTTCATGGGGTTAAACTCGCGGAGCATACCAGCGAAGACGTTTTTGTCGGGCATAATCGGGACGATCCCGGCTTTCATGCACTTCACGACGTCAATCCCCTCATGTTCGTTGTCGAAGACGAAAAAATCAAATCCGACGAGTTCGTTTTGATTGATTTTTTCAACACAGGCGATATTTTCGATATCCTCCTGCTCAGTGCAGAGTACGACTGATCCCATACCAATAGCAGAAATCCCCTCGAGGATGAACTTCCTCTTGATAGGGTCTTTGATACCGATGAGTCCGATGGATCCGATGCTTTTGGGGAGTGCATATTGGGTCTGAAGATTCTTTTTGGCTGTCTGTTTGATCTCTCGGAGAGAGGTTGTCTGACTGGATGAATGCATAAAAAATATATTTTTATTTGATAAATAATAAACATCTCTATACTACCATACCTATGTGAGATTCTCCAAATATTTGCGAGCATTTTCACTTGACGTATTTTTCACTTCATTTTTATTACACACCCTATGTCCAAAAACTTCTGGAAAGACCTCGCGTCCGCCTGACCCATCTCGGCTCTCGCACCGATGGACGGCTACACTGATTCGGCATATCGTCAGATCGTGAAAAAGATCGCCCCAGAAACTGTTTGTTTCACGGAATTTTTCAGTGCCGACGGGCTTGTCCATTCCAAACAACTCCGAGAAACCGCCCTCTCGCACGATGCAAGCGAAAAACCACTCATCGTCCAGATATTCGGCAAAGATCCCGAAATGTTCCGTAAAGCTGCCATCCATATCGAACAAGCCGGGGCTGCCGGAGTGGATGTCAATATGGGATGCCCTGCCAAAAAAGTCGTGCGCTCCGGACACGGATCGAGCCTCATGATCAACACCGATACCGCATTCCGTATCATCGAGGAGATGAGTCGAGCCGTCAGTATCCCTGTTTCGGTCAAGACCCGTCTCGGTTGGGACAATTATGACGAGCTCATCCCGTTCGCCCTCGGCCTCCAAAATGCCGGCGCCGATCTCATCACCGTCCATGGTCGCACCTACAAACAGGCATTCTCTGGGACTGCCGACTGGACCGGGATCTACGAACTCAAGCGCCAATTACAGATCCCCGTCATCGGTAATGGGGATGTCACGGATTATGATGATGGGATCAAGCGGCTCGGGAATCTGGATTGATTCATGATCTGAAGGAAAAGCTTCGGGAATCCTTGGTGTTTTCTGCCGGGTGGGCATATTCCCACGCTTGCAGAGATTCTCACTATCATGTCCGAGCATTCCGGGCTCCTCTTCGAGACCAAGGGGCAACGGGGGATTTTCGAGAGCCGCAAACATCTGGTCCAGTATCTCCACGGCTTCGCCGGGGTCAAAGAATACCGTAAATCGCTCGTAACTGCCGAAAGTCTCGAGGATATCAAGTTGGTGCTTGAGCGTATCGGACGCGAAAATCTCTAGATTTTATTCCGAGTTTTTTGACTTTATAGCCTAAAACCATATACTACCCACAAATACGTACTTTATAATCAGTTTACCTACCTCCATGACAGAAAAGAAGCCAACCAGTTTTGATGATTATTATGCCCACATTCCGGCCGCCTCTTCCACTCCGGAAGATATTTCAAAGAAGCCCGGACTCAAACTCAAAGTAAAAGTAAAAAAAGTGGAAGAAACCGAGCAAAAAGGAGAACAGATCGAGACGACTCCGGGCGAAGTTCAACCGAAAAAAATCGGGAAAGAAAAACATGTTCCCTCTATTATCTGGTCGCCAAAAACTGATCGTCCTACAGAAACGAAAGAATCAGCCCCATCTACACCGACTGTAGCTCCACGCACACCATTCTCTCCGAGAATGAGTTGACAACCATGATACCAACCGAGAAAAGACGGAGCCCCACGACCTACAGGAGGCACTCCTGGAGCGAGAACTATTCTCAATACGGCTCCCGAATTCAAAAACAAACCATCCAGTCCATCCGGAGGAAACGAAGCACGGACTTTTTCTGATAACAAACCAAAGAAAGGGGGTCGAAAGGATATCTTTTCTTTCGATGACAAACGAAATGCGGGGAGGAAGACACTCAAAACTCGAGGGTATGCCGAGGATGATGGATTCCGCCGATCCGGCAAATCTGCTCTCGGAAGCAAAAAAGAACGCAATGTCGAAGAAATCAAACAGACACTCACAGACAAAACCGGACAGGAAGTCCTCGTACCGGAAGTTCTCACGATCAAAGAATTCTCCGAAAAAATCGGAGTCCCACTCACCAAGATCATCACCGAGCTCATGAAGAATGGGATGATGGTCACCATCAATACCAAAATCGATTTCGATACTTGTTTCCTTATCGGGGAGATATTTGGCATCACGATCAAAAAAGAAATCAACACCGAGACGAGTATGTCGAGTCTCATGGATGGGGATATCGAAGAGATTCTCAAAAAAGATGAATCCCTCGAACTCCTCCCACGGGCGCCAATCGTCTCTGTCATGGGACATGTCGACCATGGGAAAACCTCTATCCTCGATTATATCCGTAGTACTGGTATCGCCAAAGACGAAGCCGGAGGGATTACCCAGAAAATCGGAGCCTACCAAGTGGAGAAGAATGGGAAAAAAATCACCTTCCTCGATACCCCAGGACACGAGGCATTCTCGATCATGCGTGCTCGTGGAGCCAAACTCACGGATCTCGCGGTGATCGTCATCGCTGGGGACGAAGGGATGAAACCTCAAACCATCGAATCTATCAACCATGCAAAAGAAGCAAATGTTCCGATGATTATCGCCGTCAACAAGATGGACAAGCCCGGAGCCAAT
>CAZCYU010000056.1:0-13888 GCA_964503165.1 uncultured Candidatus Peribacteria bacterium
CTCAGTTGCTTTGATATCTCCGAGTCCGTCGAGCGGATTCCCGAGAGCATCCACGACGCGTCCGAGGAGTCCTGGACCAACCGGGACTTCGAGGATACGACCGGTTGTTTTCGCGATCATTCCTTCTTTGATCGTCTCAACTCCCGAGAGGATAACGACTCCGACGAAGTTTTCTTCGAGGTTCATCGCGACTCCCTTCGCTCCGGATTCAAATTCGACAACTTCGTTGTACGCAACTTCTCGCAAACCGATAACTTTGGCGATACCATCCCCGAGGGAGATAACTTCGCCTGAGTTTACACGCTCCGGAGAGATACTCGCCGAATCAATCTGCGTCTCGATTTCTCGGATAAGGGTATCAAGTACTGTGGTGGACATAGTGGAATAAAAAATGAAAAATTAAGAATTATGATTTAAGAACCCTTCTCTCTGCTTCCTTGAATGACACATCGACCATATCGTCTCCGACGAAGAGTCGGACTCCTCATTTGAGGGCATCATTTCGTTTCCAGATAATCTGCTCACGCGGAACTTGGATATCGAATCGGGACTGGTAGGTAGAGAGGACGAGTGGTTCAAGATCGGCGTGACTCTCTCCGACATATTCTACACGGTAGGATTCGTGCGGAGATCGAGATCTCGCAAAAAGCTCACGACCTCGCTTACCGACCTGCTTGTCGAGGGTTCGATACAACTTGAGCCCCCTCAGGATGGTCACGAGTTCCGATTTGGTATAAGAAGAGATATTGAACATGGAGAGATAGGTAAACTAGAGAGTATTTTCTTTGACGGCTTGTTCGATGAAGCTGGCATTTGCGTTTTTTTGTCCGAAAAATTTCTCGTTTGCTCGCAGAGCAATCGCGAGAACCTTGTCACGCATCTCATCATAGAGAGATCTGCGTTCATTCTCGACATCCTGAAGCCCCTTTGCTTTTATCTGGTCAGCTTCTCGGTGCGCTTCTGCGACGATGAGATCGTGTTCCTTCTTCGCGATATTTTCAGATTCTGCGACGATACTTCGCGCCTCATTTTTTGCTTCATCGATAATACCGCTCGCTTCATGACGAGCATCTGAGATAATATGCGTCGAAGTTCGAAGACTTTCTTCGAACACTTCGCGTTTCGCAATCTCTGAGTCTATGAATTTCAAATATGGCTTAAAGAGGAAGCGGTACAAAACAAAGACCACTACACTCAAATTGATCGCTTGGATGAGGAGCGACCCGAGATTAACAAGTTCCATGACGAGTGATTATTATTTGATAAGGAAAAGTGAAAGGAATGCGAGAAGTCCAAGGAACTCAGCAAACGCGAGAGCAAGAAGCATGCTCGTTTTGATAGCATTCGCAGCGTTTGGATTTCGTCCAATAGCTCTCATAGCTTGTCCTCCGATAAGACCAATAGCAATACCTGGACCAACGAGTGAAAAAAGGGCAATAGCCTTAGCAATAGCAATAAATTCCATAAATATATGATATAAAAAAATAAAAACCTGAAAATCAGGAAGAGATTTCGAAGACGACTTCGCCACCTCATTGCTGACTTTTAATGTCCCTCTTTTGTCACTGACTCTCGGAGGTAGAGCGATGCGAGATTCAAGAAGATGTAGGCTTGTAAGAATGCGACGAAGAGCTCGAAGAACCAGAATGGAACAACGACGATACCTCCAAGTCCAAGTCCACCACTCGGTATAAGTGATCCGACATAGGTCATTACTCAAATAAGCACAACCCCGGTGAATATATTGGCAAAGAGACGAACGGAAAGTGACATGATACGAGTGAATTCTCCGATGAAATGGATCCAGCCGATCGGTACATTGATGGCTTTTTCTGCGAGTGAATGACCGCTCCAGTTGAAGAAATAGTGTTTGAAATGATGGAAAAATCCTTTGTAGCGAATCGCTGTGAGTTGTGCGACCACGATAATCGCGATGGCCATAACGAGTGTGGTGTTGGGATCGGAGTTAATCGGACGGAAATACGCATGACCTCCAGTCACCACGAAATTGAGCCAATCGAGTATGAGCCCGAACACATTGGCCATGAAAATGAAGATGAAAAACCCTCCCGCAACCGGCAGAAATCTCCGTGCGTATTTTTTATTGCCAATCAGATCCGTGAACATCTCGTCCAAAAAACTCATAGTATTGATACCGATGGCTTTGAGACGCGGAAACATCCTGGTCTTGATGGCCACATAAAGGATGGCTATAAATACGAAAAAAACCCCCATAAAAAGCCACGTAGAAAAGACCGTATTGCTCACCGGGATACCAAAAACATCCATCCCGTGAATGATTTCTCCTTGGATGGCTGGTATATGAGGACCCGCCTCAGCGGATTCTCCATGTTGTGTTGTCCCTTCGCTACTCATAGATACGTGAGAATAAACCGTAAAAGCGCCGGAATTATAGGGGAAACTCCCGAAAAAGCAAACGATTTTTTGAGATTTTTTTGAGCCTCTTGATTATCTTCTCTTGCTATACACCTCTTTTACAGAACTTTCGGTTCCGATGGAGATTCTTTTGCCTTTACAGAGGGGACACTCGTAGATGTACTTGTTGGGATTGAGCCGTATGGCATCCACTTTTTGTTGACAGTCACGACAATAAAAAGACATATCTCCTCGCTCCTGAGTGAATTCTTCTTTCTTTTTCTCAAAAGTTGGGATGTTGACGAGGTCGTTGTAGGAGGTAGCCATAGAGAATATAAATTATAATGTAGGGTATATCAGAATATATCTTTTCTCACTCTTTTTAAAATATCTTATTCAAAAATCCATCATCTGCAACTCATATTTTCTTTTCGTTGGCGATTTGTTTGTAGAGTTCGCGTTCTTTTCGGCTTGGGTTCGTAGGGATTTTGATAGAGATAGTGATGAAGAGGTCGCCTTTTTGGTCTCGGGAAATGTGCTTGACCCCGTCTCCTTTGAATTTGAGAACCTCCCCATGTTGTGTCCCGGATTTGATCTCTATAGTGCGGTCTCCGAGAACCGGGAGTTTGAGTATTTTTTTGGTCCCGAGGACCGCCTCGACCGGATCGATCTCGAGGGTATAAAAGAGATTGGTATCCTCACGGGTGAGTCCGTCGATGGATTCTGGGATACTGAAAGCGACATAGAGATCTCCCGATTTCGACCCAATTCCGTCGTTTCCTTCGCCACGGAGTTTGATCGTCATACCATCGTCAATCCCAGCCGGGACGTCGATTTCTTTTTCGATCTTCTCCGTTTGACGTCGCTCTCCATGACACACAGTACACTTCTCGGTGATGATTTTCCCGGTTCCATGACACGCTTCACACACGCCTGTCTGTTCCATAACCCCGAAGATCGTCTGAGTCCGTTTGCGGACGTGTCCCGATCCGCGACAGACATTACATTCTTTTGGTTCAGTTCATTTCTTTGCTCCGGTTCCGTCACACTCGTGACAGAGAGTCTTGCGACTGTAGGAAACGGTTTTCTTTACTCATGAGAGGGCTTCTGCGAAGGTGAGTTTCACACGAACTTCGATATCCTCTCATTCGACGCCTCCGGCTTTTCGTCGTGTCCCATTCCCATTGAATCCGCCACCGAAAAAGGACTCGAAAATATCCGAGAAATCCATATCGACTCCGAATCCGCCCGGTCCACCGAATCCTCCACCACCCGCATCAGCACTGCCGAATCGATCGTAATGAGCACGTTTTTGTGGATCACTGAGGGTCGCATAGGCCTCATTGACCTGTTTGAAGATTTTCTCTTTTTCTTTGTCTCCGCCATGTCGGTCCGGGTGACAATCCATCGCCTTCTTGCGATACGCACGCTTGAGTTCCTCAGCACTGACCGTGCGTTCAACTTCGAGTAGAGAGTAAAATTCGTATGCCATGAAATAAGTTAGAAGTTAGAAATTATAAATTAGAAGTTGAAGGGGTTTAAAATAATCGCATCAATTTCGTCTCCTGGAGCTCTATCGCTCCGCGTTTGACGAGCTCTCCGAAGGCTCGGGCAGTAGCCTCGACATCCACCATCGCATTGTGGGCTCATTCGAACCATTCGCCGAAGAGATGCTTGTGGAGTTCAGAGAGTTTGGGTGGCTTGAAAGAAAAACCTCGTCCCTGGAGCTTGCAGAACTCGGTTGAGCCTCGCATCGTGCAGACGGTCTTGATCGGCTGATAATCGCCATCTCGCCTGAGGCGTTTGAGCTCTCCGCGGATCACCTCCTCATCAAACTCGATATTATGTCCGACGACGATGTCGGTGGTGTTGAGGTATCGGAGTATCTGATCCATGACCTCCTCGATATACGGTGCATTCTCGACATCACGATCGTAGATGCCATGGACCTGCGACGCGGCAAACGGGATCGGGATGCGCGGTCGGACCAGGATATCGACACGATCTATCTCGACGAAACCATTAACCGAGTCAATATCTCCGAGGATCCCCGCGAACTGAACCACATACGGCTGCTCATCGAGTCGTCCTCATCGTACCGTGAGACCGGTCGTTTCTGTATCGAAGATGAATGCTTTCATAGGTGAATTATTGTGTGATATCTGTAAAACGGAGGGTAGTGTATAAAAAAGAGAGAAAAATACAAGTTATTTATCTCAGAAATTATTTTATTCACTCAAAATTAAACTATCGTATAGATATATGGGTAACAATTCGATCATTTCAACGATCCTGCCATGAAACAAGCAGTATTTTTGAACGCCAGAGAAATATGGCAGTATCTTGAGGGGTACGTCACAAAACAGTATCCGGAGAAAGTCGATCATTGAGGAGTGAGATGATCTCTGTACGCCTCTGGAGGGATTCCTTCCTATATTGATCCAGTATTTGTTCTTCTGACCAGATACCCGTATCCGAATACAACTCTTCAAAATACTCTCGATATCTTCGAGAATATTCTTTGATACTTATGCGAACCTCTTCAGAAAATTGAACTTTATACATATTCAAGAGGGGCATGAGATTTCTTTCTTTTCAGATTTTGACGAAGAATACTCACCTGCTCTTCTATATCCTGAGCTGTGGCAGCCAGTATTTCTTCCATAGAATATGTTTTTTTGCTCATAAATATTACAATTATTAATACTATCTCACTATCCGTGATTATACCGTTTTCCATATATTTGCAAATTTTTTCACCAAATTCTTACCTGTTTTCCAAACGCCCAATCTTACTCTCTAGCTCTTCTATTTGTTTCTGTTGTTCTTTCACTGCCTCGATAAGCGGTGCGACGAGATTGCCATAAGCAACGGATTTCATTCACTTTTCATCGGTTAATACGGCTTCTGGAAAAATCTTTTCCACATCCTGAGCTATTACTCAAATGTCCTTTTTTCAATTACTCTTCCAATTAAAGGAAACTCAATGTAAATTGTTTATTTTATCCAATGCTCAAGTTAATAAATTTATGTTTGTTTTATATCTTTTATCTGATAATTGGCTATATACTCAGTTGTTTGCGATACTGGCGACTCTTACTCAAGACGAGTAAAAATCATGATAAGTAGCAGAATTATACCACAAAGTACCATTTGATATACCAAGTCAAAAAGAAAAATTTGGTGTATCTCAATTATAAAGCATTAGTTGATAACTTCAATAACTTCATCATGGTCAACCTGTTGATACATTATTTCATAAGGTTAATTTTGCATTTGGTGCAGTTGTTCCGATTCCCACATTACCAGTCGTTGGTAAAATTGTTATAGCTTACAAAGCACCTTGTCCCCAAAGTGTTAATTTATCGCCCGCATTTCCAGCTAAATCATTAACCCAGGCCCACTTTGTCGCATTAGACCTCATTAATCGAATAGCTGATACTCCGCCATTTCCTCCAACATCAGGATTATCGATGAGAATACTAGTCCAATCAATGGCTGCTTCTTGATCTTTAGCTACATGTAAATTTGCCCCTGGACTCACAGTTCCAATCCCAACTTTCCCAGCCGTATAGTTGATATCACTTCCCACCTTGGACCAAACACTGGCTCCAGCGATGGCTCATTCGAGGGTGGTGACTCGAGTCGAGATATTATCGAAATTATCCTTGATCTTCGTCATAAGTCCTGTCGTAATAGTGGCACCCGGTCCGACTTCTGTAGTTTCGATATTCTGATAGACTGCATACACCACAAAGTATCCGATCACGAGGGTGATGGAGGTGGCGAGAGCGAGGCGAGAATAGAGAGAGTTTGAAAGTTTCATAGGAAAGGGTGGTAAAGTATAGATAGGGTAACAAGGAAATAATATGCTTTTTTCGAGGAAAAGCAACAAAAAATAACTACCTGGAAGATAGTCATTTTTGTAAATATATTTTTAGAAGAACTTCTTGTAATCGTAACTTTTGAGTTCGGTATCGACTCGGCGGATGAGTTCGAGGACGACTCCGACGACGATGATGAGTCCGGCTCCGGAGATGAGGAAGTCGATATTCCCACCGGATCCGGAGGTATCGAGGAGACCGGTTACGGCATTGAGTTTGGACATAAGATAGGGGAATACCGCGATAATCGCGAGGAATGATCCACCGTAGAAATTGAGGTGCATAGAGGTTTTCTCGAGGTATTCGGCTGTCTCGCGACCTGGTCGTACTCCTGGGATGTATCCACCACGTTTCTGGATGCTTTCAGCAACTTCCTCGGTGTTGAAGACGATGGAGATGTAAAAGAATGAGAATCCGAGAACGAGGAGGAAATAGATGGCTATATAGAGCCAACTTGGATTATTCATAGAAAAGTACTCGAGGAGGAATTGTCCGATCTGGACGCTCCGACCAGATCCGCGATTGGAGAGGATCTGTCCGATAAGTGCTGGGAAAGTGACGATAGAGACAGCAAAGATAATCGGGATCATCCCGGCTTGATTGACACGGATCGGGAAGTAGGATTTCTCATCGCGACCGGTTCGGGTGTAGATGAGGGGGATCTTGCGGTATCCTTCGGTAAATTTGATGATGATATACACAACTCCGAGGGTCATAACCGTGAGGAGTGCGAGGAGTGTGTAGTTGCCGACGGAGATATACTGCATGATGTGAGAAGGGATCCCGGAGAGAACTCCGGCGAAGATGATCATCGAGCTCCCGTTTCCGATTCCTGACTCGTTGATAACTTCTCCGAGCCACATAAGGAACATGGTTCCAGCCGTGATGAAGAGCATAGCCGGGAGGACAGCGCCCCAGAAGTTACTCGTATCCATGATTTTCCCACCACCTCCGATGAGTGTGTTGAGGAGGATAATCATCCCGTAACTCTGTGCAAATGCGAGCGGAACAGTAATCCATCGAGTGTAATTATTGATTTTCTTCTGACCCTGTTCTCCTTCTTTTTTGAGAGATTCGAGTTGTGGGATGACAACAGCGAGGAGCTGCATGATGATAACCGCATTGATGTACGGAGCGAGTCCCATGAGGACGATAGAAAAATGCTCGAGTCCACCACCCATGAGTGAGCTAAAGAAAGCGAGTCCCTGATTGGCAGCGAGGAAGTCCTTGATCGAGAGGAGTGCTTCGGTATTGACCCCAGGAATCGGGATGATAGAGAGGAACTTGTAGAGGATAATGAGTGCAAGTGTGACGATAATCTTGCTTTTAACATCTTTAGATTTCCAGATTCGAGAAGCGTTTTTGAGGATCATATGAGATAGAGACTATAAAATAAAAAGTATAAGAAAACGCGATGGATTGTATGGAAAAGTGCGATTTAGTCAAATTTTATAAAATCTTTTTCATTTTTCATCTTTTTTGAGTATACTCTCCGTTACTCTTAATAACCTCTCCTTTTTTCTCTTTATGTCCCAATTCCTCGAAGTTATCGGTGCCAAGACGCACAATCTCCAAGATATTTCCGTCAAAATCCCCAAAAACAAACTCGTCGTTATCACGGGAGTTTCTGGGTCTGGAAAGTCATCGCTTGCATTCGATACCATCTATGCCGAGGGACAACGACGCTATCTCGAGAGTCTCTCGACGTACGCTCGGATGATTATCTCCTCGATCAACGAAGATACCAAGGTGGACGAGATCCGCGGGCTCTCTCCGACAATCAGTATCGATCAGAAAACTACTTCCAATAATCCTCGTTCGACGGTCGGGACGATCACGGAGATTTATGATTTTTACCGCCTCCTCTACACGACCATCGGGATGCAAACCTGTCCCAATCACCCCGAGATCACCCTCAAAAAACAACCAAAATCAGTGGTGATGTCGTATGTGAAACACCTGTCAGAAGGGACCAAAATCCATATTCTCTCTCCGATAATCGAGAGGAAAAATAATGACATCGAGTCTATCAAGCGATATGTCCTCGATAGTGGGTTTGTCCGATTCCAGATGGATGATGAGGTATTTTCGGTAGCGGATGATCTCAAAGATGTGAAGCTCCCCAAAAATGCCCGACCACATATCATCATCGATCGGTTGATCGTGAAAAAGGATGACGAAAGTTTCTCGAAACGTCTCGGAGATTCTCTCGAGCTCGCATACAAGACGGGGAATGGGATACTCGAAATCTTTGGGGTTGATTCGCGACATCGAATGGTATTTTCTGAAAAAGCCGCGTGTCCGCTCTGTGGCACGGTACAAGAGGATCTCTCCATTTCCAATTTTTCTTTTAATTCGCATTATGGGGCCTGTGAGAGTTGTCATGGACTCGGGACCAAGGTAGCATTTCTCGAAGAAAAAATCATCAATCCTCGCCTGACCCTTGCTGAGGGGGCGATCCTCCCGTGGACCAATCATGTCTACTATATGGAGATCCTCGCTGCCGCGTGCAAGGCGCACAAGATCCCTATGAATGTGCCCTATCAGGAACTTTCTCAAAAAGCGCGCGATATCATCCTCCATGGATGTCCGGAAATGTTTGAAGTATCTCACACATTTGACGGAGCGAGCGAGGCAAAAATGTACAAAACCCGGTATGAATGACTCGTCACGAATCTCACGAGACGGTATCACGAGACGGAGGTGAGTGATGCCTTTATGAAGCGGATATCTCAGTATATCACCGAGATCGAGTGTGAGGTCTGTAACGGGCACCGTCTCAAAGTTGCCTCGCTCCACGTTTTCGTCGGCAAGCTCAATATCTGAGAGCTCGCCAACCTTTCAGTGCTCCATGCTCTGGAATTTTTCCGTGCACTCACATTTTCGGAATCTGAGAAAATCATCACCAAAGGCATTCTCAAAAATATCACTGATCGTCTCGAGTTCCTCTCGGGAGTCGGGCTCGATTATATGACGATCTCTCGTCGAGCGGGGACGATCTCTGGTGGAGAATCCCAACGTATCCGTCTCGCGACACAAATCGGGACGAAACTTGAGGGGATTATCTATATCCTCGACGAACCGTCCATCGGACTTCATTCACGAGACAATGGCATGCTCATCGACAATATCAAAAAGCTTGTCGCGGTCGGAAATAGTGTCATCGTGGTGGAACATGATGAGGATATCATGAAGGCATCCGATTATATTATCGATATCGGTCCGGGTGCCGGAAAACATGGCGGATGTGTCGTCGCTGAGGGGACGTATGCGGAGATTATCGCGAACCCATCATCCGAAACAGGACGATATCTCTCTGGAGAGAGTCGGGTGACTCTCGACAAAAAAGACCGTACGCCAACCGGATATATCAAAGTACGCGGGGCTCGTGAAAACAATCTCAAAAACATCGATGTCGATATCCCACTCGGAGTTTTCACGGTCGTAACCGGAGTATCCGGATCGGGGAAATCCTCACTCATCATGGATATCGTCGCTCCGTACCTCGTCAATGAACTTTCTACGAGTAATATGATCCAGGTCGGGAAAGTGAAAAGTATACAATGAGCGGAACACGGAGACAAGACCATCATCATTGATCAGTCTCCCATCGGACGAACACCTCATTCCAATATCGCCACGTATACGGGCGTATTTACCCATGTCCGTGAGGTGTTCGCGAGCTCGCTCGAGGCACAGAAGCGGGGCTATGGTATCGGACGATTCAGTTTCAATACGCGCGGTGGACGATGTGAAACCTGTGAGGGGAGCGGAGTCAAGAAGATCGAAATGCACTTCCTCCCCGATGTGTACGTCGAGTGCGAAACCTGTCACGGAAGTCGGTACAATCCCGAAACCCTTGATGTGAAATTCAAAGGAAAATCCATCGCCGAAGTTCTGAGGATGACCGTCGAAGAAGCGCTCGATTTCTTCGTCGCTTTTCCTCGGATCAAGCGAGTTCTCGAAGTTCTCAATGATGTCGGACTCGGATATATCGAACTCGGACAATCCGCTCCAACCCTCTCCGGATGAGAGGCGCAACGTATCAAACTCGCCTTCGATCTCTCCAAACGCTCGACGTCCAAAACCATCTACATCCTCGACGAACCATCAACCGGTCTCCATTTTTCCGATGTCCAAAAACTCCTCTCCATCCTTGATCGCCTCGTCGAGAAAGGCAACAGCGTCCTCGTCATCGAACACAATCTCGATATCATCGCCAACTCCGACTACTGTATCGATATCGGTCCCGAGGGATGAGATCGCGGATGAGAACTCGTCTTCTCCGGCAAGATCCAGGACGTTATCAAAGAAAAACGGTCGTATACCGGGATAGCCCTGAAAGAGTATTGGAGGAGGAAGGGGAAGAATTAGTAGATTTCCTTCTCATAACACTTCTCACAATACACAATCTCTTTTCTTTCATTGGAATAGGTTGTCATCATCGCCACTCCACATTTATCACACTTCCTTTCATAGAGTTTTCGAGGATTTCTCAATTTCATTCTATCTAAATGCCTTTGGTCTGGATGTTTTTTTGGAATCGGGAGGTTATGTTTGCGATAGAATTCCAATTCTTGTTTAATGATGCGAAAAGGAACGACGCGGTCGTTCCCTACATCATCATCTGGCATAATCGCCCAATTCAAAATATCATCCGGAATCTTCGTAATATCATCCGGCAATTTACTTGCTGGGATGATTTTTTCGACTTTTGGGAATGGTGGTTCGTAATCGGACCAATTGAAAATTAGTTTCCCGTTTGGATAGAGATGTTTCTGAGAAACATCTCTACGATCCAGAGGATAATATTCCATCGCCACCGTCTCATTGTACCCAAATGGACTCAGAGATGATGGGAAGAATTCTCCCCATTCTCCCGCCTTCATCATGTATTCAATAATTTTTGGAACCAATTTTTCGTATTCTTCCTTTGTGTACTGTTTGTTGAAGATACAATAGGATTTATTGCGGAGACCGATACAGCCGAAACAAGATTCACAGGAAAGACATTCGGTGCAATATGAGATATTTTGACATACACTACAATAATTCACTCAAATTACCTGATAAAGCTGATACCCAACAATTTCCTCTAATGCATAACGTGTTTCACTATCGTAATCCACATCCATACAGTTATTCATAATGAGCCCAAAAGTCAGATATTTGCATTTTTCTATTGCATCACTATCAAAACATTTGATACTTCCCTGTGAATTTACAAGTTGATCTCATACGCACGAATCACAATTATATATCCACAGACATGGAACAGCCTTATTTGAATACACTTCCTCATAAAGTTCTTTCATATCCTTATCACTCAGTGTAGCAAGTTTTTTCGCATAATCTTGTGGATCGTATTTTTTATTTCCGATATAGTAAGACGCATTCCTCAGTCAAACACAAGCGATACAATGAGTACATCCTATACAGTCATGTAAATAGGCAGAATCACTACAGTCACTGCAACGAAAAAGTCCTCGACTTGCATGACAATCGTGACAGTCAATACAATTATACAATCCTGAACTATCAAAACATCTTGTGGAATTAACGATATCTTTGCACCTTGCTATCCAAAAACTATGGTGAACATCATCTAAATCAACTCCAGAAATAGTATAATAACAATTATGCGAGTTAGCAAGTAGATTGGTATATTCGCAATTTTCATTTCCGAAACCTCACAAAGATAGCCTCGGCACATCTTTCATCAATTCCCCATACTGTTCAAAAAATCCTCTGCTAAAATCGAAGTCCCGTCAATAGTCCATCGGATCCCATTTATCGGACCACCATTCGGATTGTTCGTACACTTTGTATTGTTTATCAGGGGCGTAAATAGAGATGATATCTTTCCCAGTCAGATCACATTTGCGCTTGTAGAGTTTGCGTTCATTCCGGAAAGAGAGACGTCGCTGTTGCCGACAATCGGGACAGAGGGTCGGAGAGGGGATGGTGTATTTGACACCACCAAAAACCGGAGAAACTTTCTCATAAAACTCCAGATCCTTGTCGGTGATATCGAAAGAAATTCCGCAGTGACGGCAAGTTTTAGTTTCTATAATTTTTTCTTGTTGCATAATGATACATTTTAAAATTTAAACCCCAACTTCATCCTCTCCAACCAATGAATCTCCGGGAGTGGGAGATTGTGTTTTTTGAGGAAATCATATTCCATTTTCACGATTCTATAATAATTTCAGTTTTTATCCACGATAACTTTCCCCAGTATTGATTCATTATAATTCACCCTATCCAAATCCCCCACCTTTACCACCTCGACTCACTCAGGGATATCCACTCGCACTTCCTCATCTCGCCACATATACCCGTCCTCCTCCACTTCTTCTTTTGTGAAAGTATCGTCCAAGAGATAGGCCGCTGTGTCATTAAAATAGAACGGATTGAGCTCTCCGGGGAAGAAATCTCCGAGAATACCATCCTTGTCCATTTGCGCGAATATCTTGTCCGCAAGCTCGTACCACTCCTCTTTAGTGTACTGTTTATTGAGAATGCAAAATTCTTTGTTCTTGAGTCCGATGCAACCGAGACAGAAAGAACAGTTTTCGAGGAAATATGAATAATGGTTGTCACTTCATCAGATCACTTCTATAGAGCAAAAATAATTATCTCACATTCCGGCTCCTATAACCCCATAATAATCATTCCCTCGAGGCGATCAGCAACTTGCGGCATCGAAGAAGTTCTCGTTTCATTCTGCCGTTCCGGCAAACATCGTATTTCTCCCATGATTGATATTGTATACGAAATATCCGTTCTCAACGTCATGCGTTTTGATGAGAAATGATCAGGAACTTTTTTCACTGAGCAACTGTCATTTTCAGACCCTGACTTTATCATAGTATTCCAGGTATCTGCCTTTAATGAGCATCATCTCATTCTTCATTTTATAGTATTCGTCTTCGCTATATTTTTGATTATTGATACAATATGACTGATTTTCTAGGTCATTGCAAAACAAGCATTCTGAGCATCAAACGAGGTTTGAGCTGAACCAAACATTGTTGCTGTTGAAGATAAATCGAGAATAAAATACCGCATTGGATTGAAAAACTCAAGCCGATTGATAGATATTTTCCGAATGGTCTCATATCATAACAGAATTATAGACATCCTTGCAGAAATCTTTTACATTGACACTATAGGCGATATTTTCACTACCACTCACTTCGAAACTGATATAACAATTATTCGAATGTAGTATCTTATTAGTATGTTGAGAATTTTCGTTATTTCCCCAGCTCCCGATAGCTGGATATTTTATGTTTTTCTCCAGATTCCCGTAATTTTCCCAGAAGTTCAGATCAAAATTATATTCTCGTCATAATTTATCATAGTCAGCGCGCAATTTCTCAAATTCTAGAGGACTCACAATCCGTCACGTAAATTTGGGTGCAAAAGATGTTATCATTCAGTCCCTTTTGTACAGAGTGATACTGTAATGGCTCATTATTTCCATGAGGAAATCCCGAAAAGGGGTTCGACCCCTTTTCCCCTTGATTTTGTCCTGCCAATGCCTTAAATTATTCATAATCGGTAATGAAGAATTAAATCAAATTATAAATCTATCCTCCGGGCGAACACACAGGTTCGCCCCT
>CAZCYU010000057.1:0-9443 GCA_964503165.1 uncultured Candidatus Peribacteria bacterium
CCGGATGGAGCGACCCCCGGTCACATCGATGCCTACAGCGATATCGCGAAATTCGCCAATCTCATCTTCAACTACCCGGAGATGTTCCTCGAAAATCCCGAGATCACCATCATCAACTCCACCCGATCTTCCGGGATCGCCAATCGGATCGCCCTCAATCTCAAAAAATTCGGATTCAACGTCCCCGATCGAGATAGTATCGGCAGTACCAAGGACCCCTACGACAAAACCCAGGTTTTCGCCACCTGGGATGCCACCAACAAAATCGGAATCGATCCCAGCTCCAAGACCCTCGAATCCCTCTCGCTCTTCATCTTCGCACCACAACAATCCGTAGATGCCAACAAATACTCAAAAACACCGGGACCCAAAATCGAGATCGTCCTCGGGAAAGATTATAAAATGGTGGTGGGAGAATAACTACTTGAAAAAAAATCATTTCTGGATATTATACGGCGTATCCTAATTATATACCCCTACACTCATGAACGACTTCAAAAAAGAAAAACTGAAGATTACCGCTCTCAAGAAAGCCTATCTTGAGGCAAAAACCCTGAAAAAATCTGGAGGAAAATATATCGTGGCCTATACAGGCTTGCTTATATTTTTCGTCGGAGTACTTACTTTTGTGATTATAGCGATCTACTATCTCCACGATATCCCAGCGATCTCGAAAATCGAGAGCGATATCTTGCCGGAAAGTACGATCATCTACGATCGCAATGGGGGTGAACTCTATAATCTCTATAGTAAAGAAAAGCGTACCTATGTGCCATACGATCAGATATCCGGTCATATGCGCGACGCGATTATCTCGACGGAGGATAAGACTTTTTTCGAAAATCAGGGAGTTGATTTCCGAGGACTCGTGCGTTCCGGACTCAATTATGTAACCGGGAAAACCGAGAAGATTCAAGGGACGTCGACGATCTCTCAACAGCTCATCAAAAATGTTTTCCTGTCGGCAGAGCGGAGTATGGATCGAAAGATCAAAGAGATCTATCTTTCATACCGACTCAATAGTAAATACAGCAAAGAGAAAATCCTCGAACTCTATCTCAACAAAATCAGTTTCGGGAATAACGCCTTCGGGATAGAAGAGGCATCGAAGACGTATTTTAATAAACCATCGAAGGATGTGGGAATTCTCGGGAGCTCCATCCTCGCTTCCCTTCCAAAAGGACCATCCTATTATTCTCCGTACTCACATCGAGATCGTCTCATGGGATACCTCTATGTGTATGATGAAGATACCCCGGAGAATACTATCCAGATTGACACGGCAGAAAGGTTCACTGAGTATTCGAAACTCGTGGAAGATTTCAAGGCGTATGTCGCAGGACTCGAATTTAAACCGACTTCGGGAGACAAACTCACCGTATGTAATGTCACCGATGGAGCGATGAAGAAAAAAATGTCCATCGATAGCGATGGATGTGTTACTCTCTCATATGGTGATCTCCTCTCATTCCTCAATAATATAAAAGTAGAGTACACCGAGGAGTGAGAAAATCCTAAAACGCTCGTACTTGAGTATAATACGGGACGAAAAGATTTCGTCCTCGGACGGATGTTTGAAGACGAGAAAATTAAAGGGGAGGAATATCAATGAGCCTTCATCGGAGGGCTTGAATTCCAATTCCAAAAATATCGGGAAAATATCAAGTATCCGCATTTCGTTTTCTACGTGAAAGATTATCTCGAAAACAAATTCGGTAAGGATTTCGAAGCACAGTGAGGACTCAAAATCTATACGACCATCGATCCTCTCCTCCAGGAGAAAGCTGAAGAGCTTGTCGCAAAACAGGTCAAAATCAATGCGACAAAATATGGAGCCAAATCTGCCGCTCTCGTGAGTATGGACAACAAAACCGGGCAGATTCTCGCGATGGTCGGAGGAGCCGACTACTTCAATGGGGACGAGGATGGGAATGTGAATATCATCACTTCCAAACGACAACCTGGGTCTTCGTTTAAGCCCATTGTTTACACGCTCGCCATTTCCAAAAATCCGATCGGACCGGATACACCGATTTTCGATGTGAAAACCAAGTTCGGTGACTGGGAACCAAACAACTACGATGAGAAGTTCCTCGGGAAGATGAGTGTCAAAAAAGCGCTCGATTACTCTCGAAATATCCCAGCGATCAAGATGTTTTATGTTGCTGGAGGCGAAGCAAGTATCGTCGAATTTGCCGAGAGTCTCGGGATCACTTCACTCAACAGAGATGGTCAGTACGGTGCACCTCTCGCTATCGGGACGGGCGAACTCAAGCCGATTGAGCTCCTCCAAGCATACAGTGTTTTCGCCAATGGTGGATATCGCAAAGATGTTACGCCGATCATGAGGATAGAGGACAAAAAAGGAAATATCGTCGATCAATACTCCGAAAGTGCGGGTAAATATGTCGTCTCTGATGCGGCTGCCTACATCATCTCGACGATCCTTTCCGATGCCAAAAGTCGCCCAGGGGACTTCTGGAATAATGTCCTCACCCTCAAAGATCGTCCCGTCGCTGCCAAAACCGGAACCTCCAATAAGGATGTCACCAAGGAGGGGAAAAAGAAACAAATCCTCCCTCGCGATCTTTGGACTGCCGGATACACCCCACAGATTACCACAGTCGTCTGGGCGGGGAATGTTGATGGATCGGAAACCAAGGGGAGTTGTGACGGACTCAACTGTGCCGCTCCTATCTGGCATAGTTTCATGGAAGTAGCTCATAAAAACCTCAAAAAAGAGGAGTTCAAGAAACCAGCAAGCGTTTTCTCGGCGACCATCTCAGAAACATCCGGACGACTCGCAAGCGAATCAACTCCGAGTAATCTGCGTGTTACATCGATTTTTGCTGTCAAGCCAACCGAGTATGAAGGAGTCTCCAAAATGATTGAAGTGGATAGTCTCTGTAATGGGAAAGTAACTGATTCGACGCCAAAAGATGCCATCAAAAAATGATACCTCATTGAGAATATAAACCCCATTATCGATTCATATGATAAAGATTGGCTCATTCCTATCTACGGATGGACCAAATCCGAAGCTGGGAAATCGTACTTTTCTGGGACAGATAATACGGATAATATCTTCACTACTTATAACGAGGATATCTGTGTCCGACCAAATGCGAGTCTCTCAAGTATCACTATCTCTTTTTCGTTTAAAGATGGTGGTACTTATCCACTCGGGAAGTTTCCATTTGAAATACAATACACTTCAGATAATGCCATTGCCCGATTCGACATCTTCCGAGATGATACCCTCCTGAAGTCAATAAAGATAGACGAGCAGACAACCGGAACCTACAAAGTTCCTGCCATGCAATTTGATGAATCTTTTGCCGGGAATCATACAATCACGGTTCGTGCTATCGACAAGTATGGATATGCGGGGAGCTCGAGTGCATCGGTTACTTTCGAAGAGCGGACCGGTGGTCCAGAGATCACGATCGTGAGTCCCCTCAAAGAAAGTGCTCTGACACGAATTTATCCAGACCAATACTTCAATCTCCGATTTTCTGTCGCCCCCGGAGGCAATGAAGTTACCGGGATCAATATCTTCGTCGACAATCAACTCCTGAAGATCCTCGGAGGTGGAACCGATTTTACTGTTGCTATCAATGAAGAAAAGAATCTCAGTATCGGCGAACATATCGTACAAATTGAAGCCATTGATGCGAAGCTCAATAAAAGCAAAAAAACCGTCCCTTTTGAAATTATAGAAAATTAATATCCTTTTTATGCACAGTGAAACAAGTACTCTTGGGGTGAAAAAAACATTCTTTTTCCTTGCCATCTTTCTCCTCGCCGGAGGACTCATCATCCTGTCTATCGCCTCTCATAATAATGGAGAAAAGGAGGTGGCGAGCATGAGTATCAATCTCGAAGAATGAGAAAAACTCTCCGGATGGGATAAGGAAAAAAAGACATTTGAGGAGCTCAGCCTGTCGGGATCAAGTAATGTGCGTGATTTTTATTATCACCGTTTTTCTCCCATAGACGGGGTCTACTATCGTTCATCCGAACAGAATCCGATGAAAGTAGAAACGAGTGGGGACAAAAAAATCCTTACTTTGGGGACAGGAGTTTTTATCTGTGATTTTGAGAATACGCTTGCAGAGTATGAGATACATCTCGAGACTGCGGTTATCCGACCGCTCGAACGGGGTATATTCTTGGTCGATACCACTCGGATCGAACCAATCATCTTTTCTTTCAATTCTTTTCTAAAAGTAGGGCTCATGGGAAAAGGAGAAACAACACAAACAACAGAATTTGTTCTCTTCCCTTCCCTGCTTTTCCGATATAATCCGGACAATACCACGAATCTTAAAGGTGCTGATATTTTGAGGATTTCTCTCATCAACTCTCTCCATTATCTCGATCTCAAAAATCAGGAAGATCTCGGATCGCTTTTCCGATGAGAAAACAAAGAAGATTCTTATTTTCTCGTCTCTGTTACTGACTACATCAAAAAAAGAGTGCTGTCTTTTAATAAACTCTACACAGAAATCCTCTCTGCCGATGCGGAGAAACTGACGAAAAATATCCTCCTCAATCCAGACAATATCCTCTTCGTCAACGATACCAAAAAAGAGATAATTCTCCGTAATCTCCTCCAAAAAGAGATACTCCAACTCCTCCAAAAAGATCCGACAAAAAAACCCGACGATACCGCCCTCCGGGGAATCCTCTCAGAGATGAAAGAGAAGTCTCCTCGTCTGTATGAAGCGGGTATGGCAACCATGAAGCGGTATTATTACGTGACCTCGTTTTCTCGTTTTGCTCATTCTGACAAGGCCTTTTTTGTCACCAATACGGACTCTCCATATCTCTCAAAGATAGAAGGTATTCTGTGAAAGAAAAAATTTGGACACAATGAATCATATCGCCATCTTTCAGATATATTCTCCCTCTACTATTTCTCCGATCTCTCTTTCGATAACCTCAATACGTTCGTCAATGAGCTCCTCGCAAACATTATAGACAACAAGATTTTGAAAAAAGATGAGTTTCTTTCTTTTACTTTTTTCGTCACAGAATACCTCTCCGGATGACCATTCCCACCGAGCAGAGAAACGCTCGAGATTGCCTCTCTCCTCTCAACCCTCACAACCGACTATTATAATACCCTCCGCGATGATTCCAAGCGTTCTGTCCTGCTCTCGACGATCTTCTATAACTACAACAAAATCTTTTCTCGACTCAATCGGACATTTACCGAGACTTTCTTCTCACAAACACCACAGGGCATCGTCTTAAAAGACGAGTATGTGTCGGGAAATACTCCAACTTTCCCTCAGGATTTTCTTGATTCTTTTAAGTCTGTGACGGACTCCATCGGGAATGATATCGAGAGTAAAAAACAAAAATTTTATACGCTCACTCAGATGAAACAGGACTCAAATATGACCGACAATTTTACACTCCTCTCCGACACTCTCACATATACCAAGAAGCTCCGTGACATCTTCCTCGACTATCCCGAGTACCTCAAGTCTATAAAGCTCAACGATAAAAATAAGGACGCTCGCGGGATATTGATCGTACAGACACAGGAGATGAGCCGTGAAAATCTCGAAACCTATCTGTCTACGTTCAATAATATCAGTCTCTCCTCTCTTCAAATTTTTAACAATTTCAAAAAAGATGGATTTTATGATGTGCAAGTAGGCATATGAGGAAATATGTTTACCTTTAAACTCTGGTCCCAGGGTCATACTATTTCTGATGTTTCGTACATAGATACCTCTTCGAAAAAACACGTCTTCCCCAATGTGACGATCACACTCGATCAAAAAGAAGAACAACTCAAAGAGCTCTCGGTCTCCTCGAGCGAACCGGAACTCCGGTATCGTTATGATTTCAAGAACTTTTTCGAGACTACTTTCCTCATGGGTAACACAAATTCCAGTTCTTCTTCACAACAATCCACATCCACAAGTGGGGATACGCCGAGTAAGTCCATGACTCCCGAGATGCAGATATTCATCCAAAACGAACTCGTAGAAAAAGATTTCAAAAATATCGTTGCTTTCCTGCCAATCAGTTTCAACAATATCTATGCCACCATCCAAAATGGGAACTATGCCATCGATCTTTCCGCTATCAAAAAGACGTTCCAGGGGAAAGATAATGCCTATCCTGTTGAACTATCTGGGAAATACGTCTTTGATCGACATGCATTCTATAAACTCAATTTCCAACTCCATGAACCGGATTGACAGGATGGGTATGATCTGGGCGGAACTCGGGTCGAGATACTCCCCCCTCGCATCCTCCTCATGTCTCTCGAAGACACAATCAAGGATCTCGGACGGTATATCGACACCATCAAAAAAGAGTATCAAGGACAACAATCTATCATCATTGACTGTTCTCGCAAGATAGTGTCCCTTGATAATAAAGAATATACCCCAGATTTTTCTATTACTCAATAACCTTTTAACCTATGAAGAAAATGAAAATACAGCAACTCGTTGCACTTATTATCGTTCTCGGCATCATCGCCTCCTTTGCCGCGATGCCACTGAGTTACCTCTTGGAGAAATAGACGATAACAAAAAAATACAGATGCACCGTGGTGCATCTGTATTTTTTTGTTTGTCTTATTCTTCTATATCTCCTTCTTGTCTATCTCGCCCATCAGTAGAAACAGCACGATATGTAAGGAGGGCTGATGAATTTTGAACATCTACAGTTTTCCTGAGAAGTCTGGTACGGACATATCCGTCAACCGTACCCGCTTTGATATGGCTCCAGTTCGGTCCGGCTCCCAGTACCTCAACGCGTTGATCCATGAGGAGGTATCCAGTCGTATCGGATCCAAAATTTGGCTCACTACGGACTGCGAGGATATTATCGGTATTCACATAACGATATACGAGTCCATCGAGAACGGTTACACGATTACTCGTGTTATTTTTCTTAGTATTTTTAAACACGGCTACCCCTGTTCTCATCTCTATCCTTAATGATGAGATGATGGTATTGAACCCATTTCTGAGTGTCGTATATATTACTTTTTTATCTTCACTCGTTGCATTATCCACTTGTACTGTGAGGTATCGAACAATGGATGAGAGGGTCATAATCCGTTCTGATACCTTGGTTGTGCGAGCAAAAACTCATGCTCTGACACGATCTATGAGGATTTCCATTTTTTCCTGAGAAAGAGATGGATTCGCAGAGATTACCTTTTTGATGCTGCTCACATACGTCACATTTCTCTTTTTCGCGGACGTTGGTACTACTATCGATGTTGGAGTGTACGTCGGTGTTACGGTTACTACTGGGGCTGGTGTCTGAGTCGAAACGGGTGGAACGGTTGTTGTTGTGCCACTCACCGGTTTGGTTCCACATTTCCCATCATAATAACTCGGAGAATGATCCCCTCCTGAACAACTGTCCATTCGAAGACCTCCACCTCCTCCACCACCTCAACCGGAAGACACGACTACTACTGGAGGAGGAACCAGGGTTGCATGAGTAATAACAACTGTGTTGGTTCCAGTATTTCCCGGTCCATCGGTTGCAGAAACGGTAAGTGTGTTGGCTACATCTGTATTGAGCGTAACACTGATGCTAAATGTACCATCTCCGAGAGCTACACCATTTGCCACACCATCACCTCCGGTGATACTGATCGGGAGATTCGGTTCGGTCGAACCTGCGATAGTGATATTCGCGACATTGACCGTTTGGGAGGCAGTCGAGATAGTGACGGTCGGAGCAATGTTGTCAACTGTGAGCCATCCTGGGAGAGCTGGAGATACGTTGGTATATCCGTCAATAGCGACGATATTATAGAGTCCACTCTGTACTCCTGGAGCAACAGTAATGGTGTATGGTACATCTGCAACCGCGGCAGCTTGCCCAACGAATGCTGTATGTGTCGCAACGGCAGCTGTAAGATCCGCAACCGTATTCGCTACCGTACCTGCCAAGACGAGATAGATGTCTCAATCTTCATTACTCTGTATAGTCGAAGTTGAAACATCTCCGGATCGGAGCGTCTGCAGTGCGTTGATCGGAGCACTTGCAACAGGATCGGTGATATCGAGGACGAGAGAATCGTACGTAAATGGTGTACCGGCAACGGCAGCAGTCACCTGGAGCGTTGCACCGGCTACGACAGTGACATCCGTATCGGCTGCCATAAGTCCTGCGAGATTCGCGATAATAACGCCTGTGGTATCCCCTGCTTGTGTGAGATAATCATAATTATTTCCATTGATGGTAACACGATACGTGAGTCCGGCGATAACCGGTCCTCCTGGTGTCATATCGACGACCTGAGCGACAGCCGGTACATTCACGACGATAATAGCTGGTACGACAGTATTGGTGATCGTCGCATTACTGAGGACAAATGGCGTCCCAGCCACCTGACTTCGCATATTGAGGACTCCGACATTATAGGTCGGATCGACGAGGGAGAGTCCGGTAATCTGTGCCATAAGAGCAGTGATCGTCGTATTCTCATCCGTTGCGAAATTTTCTACAAGGGGCGTACCATTGATCGAGAAAGCGATAGAATCACCCGCAACGAGTGTCGGGAACGTATATTCGGTCTCCTGTTTCACTGGAGCGACATTTGCGACGGTGGTCGAAGGCGAGAGACTATTACTCACTATACATCCTCCAACTGCGAATGGTACTCCGGCAACATCCGCTGTGAGAGTAATTACATTCCCGACATACGTCATCGTCACTGCCGATGTATCAATCTGTACTTTGAGAGCATTGAGGGTTGTAGTTGCATCAGTATCGAAGGCTTGAGTGATTGGAGCCCCATCAATCGTCACGGCAATCGTATCCCCGGCGAGCGGAGCACGGAGGAGGGTTACCTGATCGACCTGAGCGACAGCGACCACATTTGCAATGGTACTGATCGAAGGAGTGATATTATTAATCGTGAGAACTCCGGATACAAATGGAGTCCCGGGAGTTGCTGCAGTGATCGTGAAAGTGGATGTCCCGACATCGAAACTCGATGAAACACTCGCAAGTGCGTCAATCTGAGTATTGAGATCATTAAGGGTTGTTGTTGTGTCGGTATTCCATGCCTGAGTAAAGATAGCACCGTCGATATTGAGTGTGAGTGTATCACTCGATGTGATAATCCGATTCACGGCAATCGTATCAACCTGTGCGAGAGCTGTGGTGTTTGGAGTGGTATTAACTGAAGTGATCGTCGCAGCGGTTGCAGAAAGTGAGGCTGTGAAAGGTACACCAGTTACAGCCGCAGTAATCGTGAAAGTGGATGTCCCAACATCGACAGAAGAGCTGACTGTTGCAAGTGCGTCAATCTGTGTATTGAGGAGGGAGAGTGTCGTCGCCACATCCGTCGCAAATGCCTGTGTAAGAAGTGTCCCATCGATATCGACCACGAGCGTATCACCCGCAACCGGTATGAACGGAACGGTGAGTGTGCTCACTTGAGC
>CAZCYU010000058.1:0-9429 GCA_964503165.1 uncultured Candidatus Peribacteria bacterium
ATACTCCAGTAAAAGCTTCTTAATTTATTATTTCCACCCTCTCCCTCAACTCCCCCCGTCTATCATTATAATGCAACTTCAACATATCATCACTCACCACAATTCCATTACTTTTACCAAGTGACGACCGTACACGTCGATCGATACTCCACCGAGATATCCATCCAAACAGACTATCCATCCAGTCAAAGAGCGTACTCAAAATAAATACATTCCCGAAATCCGAATCCCTAGTATGGAGGAGGTATTGTTCATTTTCTTCTTTATTGATCGATATATTTACCCATTCATTGACCCGGAGGAATCGTCCGTAGGTGTCGAAACTGTTGTAGATGGGTTTGAGTGTGGCTATCCAGTAGGCGAGGTAGATGTCGTTTTCGAGAGCGATGCCCTGGAGTGAGAGATTGCGTTCGGTTATGAGGAAAGGGAAACAAAATTTGCCAGCCTCATCTCACGTCCTGGTGCGGACTCAGAGGATCATGGCGATGCTGAGTACGAGTGTCCGGACGAGCCAGAGTCGTCTCGGTGCCGTCACGATGAAGAGGTCAATGTCGGAACCGGGATGTGTCGCGTACATAGCGAGCGAGTTGGAGACCGCGATCATACGGAGTCCGGGTATCCATGTGATAAACGATACGAAATCCTGTGTCTTCTTGAAAAGTTCTCGTTCCTGCACGGACGGGGATTTTTTGACGCCGAGAATCGACTCGAGTTTAGGTATGAGAGTTTGCATAGAGCGCATTGTATACATCGCGGAGAAAATTCAAAATCTTTTTGACGAAAGTTTTTATATATGTTATTATTCCAAAAACATTAACCCAACTACCAATTATGACCTTTTCAGAAAAACATCATCGCGATAGGGGAATGGAGGACGATCTCTGGATCGACCTCGCCATTCTTTCATTCCTCCGAGAGGAGATACTCCTCGGCAATCTCGATTTCGTTTCTCTGACCGAGATGTACCGTCAAGGATTGTTTTCCGATCTCGATTGTTCGTGGGAAAAATTCCGTCGCCGATCGCTCTATCAGGTAGGACTTGGGTTCGCAGAACCTCGGATCATCTATAGTGTCGATGGAGAAAAAGTCGATACCAAGAAACAGACCGGATATCTTCCACCACTCAGAGTCACGCCATCCGGGTTCATGCATATACCGGAACTCGAAAAGGAAGCGAAAAAATATGAAGGATTTAATCGATATATTACCAAACTACAGGAATTTATAGAAAAAATTACCGGAATGAGGGGGGCGATTGTTGTTGGGATCACAAGTTTTCTTGTTATCACTATTTTCGTCTTCGATATCAAGGTGAGTGCGATTATACAGAAAATCCCGATTCTGAGCTCCATCATCAATACGCAGGTACTTGCAGACTTCGAGGCGATCAATGAACAAGATGAATTTTATCAGGCTATGATGTCTCAGAATATATCCGGTTCTTTGGGGTCTTTATCAAGCGATGAGAAGGTTTCCACGCCAATAGAAACGGCATCCGGTAAAAATAATACAACGGAGGATAGTGAAGTGAAACAAACAGACAGAGTGACGAGTGCAACCAGTAAACCCCACCTTCCTATTCCTGATTTCCTCAAGAGGGCTGTCCCTCGAGGGGTGAAGATCTCTGATATTAAGGTCCAGACAGTATCCGCCATAGAGAAGCTCTTCCGTATCACCCTCGACAATGGCGATGTGCAGTATATCAATGTCAAAAAATCTGATAACAAGTACCAGATAATAGGGGAATAATGAAGATTCTAGAATGAATATATTGACATATAAATCATATTACATTATAATACGTATGTACACTTAAAAAATTTACTATTTCTTAATTTATACATATATGTATACACAGGAATTAAAATTAATGAGAGTGGGTGAGGGGTTACGTGAAAGCACTTTTTATAAAGAGCATGAGAATACTCTTGCTACCGAATTTTCTCTATCTCTCGAAGAAATACGTATACTCGCGTTGGCAACAGGACAGAGATGTTCAAGTAGAAAGACCTGTAGAAATTCAGATACACCTGTATTTTGCTCACTTTTCAAATCTAAATTACACGAACAATCCATTGCTCGTAAATTAGAAGAACAATGAGTTACTCGGTAACTTGAGTTATTTCAGTAGATTATAACATGAGAAATTCCCTCGCGAGTCCCTTGATGATCCTTTTTTGGGCAAGAGTTGCGTCTTGGTCAGTGTATTCATAAAATACACATGCATCGAGGATTTTTTTGAGAGATTTTGACGGGATTTTTTTGTAGATTTCTTGAACCGTTTTGGTTGTGGCTCCGGATACCTGTTCGGTCTGTTCGAGGTGAGTACGGACAGCGAAGCTGATTTTTTGGAAAAATTCTTCATCATCAAGTGCGAGATCCTTGAGTGGATCAGAACTACTATTGTCATCATCTTGATGAGTATACTGTTCTCTCAATTTATAGTACCTTTCAAAAACAATGAGGAAAAATATGAAAATCAAGTACACAATAATCCCGATCCCGATGATATACCAGGTATCTTTCCGTATATAGGAGAAAGCCGTCAGAATATTTTTTATGTCATAAATATCATTCATAAATAGGGGGTTATTTATAATACGGTCCATAGATTCTTGCGAGGTTTTTTTTGCAGAGATTCTTTTCTGCACAAGAGAAGACTTTCCCAATAGTTCGAACGTCTATATATTGTATATTCCCAGAATTGATGATATCTTTATTGGAGTCATTGTAGTACTTGAGCATAGCAATCTGCTGTTCGATATCATCTCACATTCGCATGAGGATGATCGTCCCACTTTCGAGTGCGATATGGAGCTCGCGTTCCGCTTGGAAATAGGCAAACTTGGCGATATTGGCAGTGGGGAATGTTTGTTTGAAGAGATCCCGAGAGATGAGAACAATACGCATAAAATCTTCTCGGATCGCCTCTTTGTACTCGATGAATCCCACCTCGGAGAGGCGAGTATCGATGAGATCGAGATCGTAGAGGGGGAGATCCCGTGTCTTTTGGTAGATGAGGATACCATTACTCGTGATGATATAATTTTTTTCTACATCGGGAAAATGGACGAAAAATTGCGGTGCGTACGATTCGATGATGATCTTGAGTCCATTGGGGAAAAGTCGGGAAATATCGATGCGTTTGAGGTTTTTTTGGAGATTGGCCATCTGAGTCCGAACTTCATTTTTGTCGACTGAGAAAATAGATTCGCCATAAACACCTTCGATGGATTTGTAGGCGATATTGATATCGGTGACCGCATCGATGCGCTCTATGATAACCTTGGATGGGGATATACGGAAATAGGGAGAAAAAAAGAAAATATAGATACTCGATACACAGAGGAATGTCCCCATGAGTACAAAGGAAAGGCGGAATTGGACCTTATTTTGTTCAAAAATACTAATGAGCGTATTGAAATAGTAGAATCGTTTCTTGTTGTGAGAAAAAAGAGAAAAGGTTGCCCCTTTTTTGGTCGTGTCAAAGAGATACTTTTGTTTTTTCTCCCGACGTACTTCATCACGAAACCGGCGATTTTTCCAGTATCGAAAAATCCCATGGAACTGCCGTTGAATCTTAGTTATGAAGGTCATACTGCTTGGAGAGTTCATTGATAATATCGTGCACGGTGTTGACGGTAGCCTGATTCTTGGTTCGTTTGAAACGAATCTGGGGTATCTTGTATGTTTGGATTTTCTTTCCTACTTCTCGTCGGATATCGTCGGCGAGCACGGAGAGGAACTTGGGGAGATTGATTGTCTCGTCCGTGGAAGTGGTACTTACATAAATATCCGCATAGGATCGGTCCTTCGTTACCTCTACTTCCGTGACGCTCGCGATACCGAACTGTTCTCCGTGCTCGCGCAGGTGTTCGAGGATGATAGGGGAGGAGATGGTAAGTATCATCTCTGCGAGGCGATCGGTTTTGGTTGACATAAGGATATTGATTTAGGATTGAGGATTCAGAGTATATAGAGAAAAGTTGTAATTTCAAGCAAACTTTTTTATTTCTTGTCTCCGACGAAACAGCCACCTCATTCTTGTTTGATGATATCAATGCACATCTCATAAAGAGGAGTATTGTTCATCTCTTTTGCGATGGATCGGAGGCGATTGATGGCGGTGATATATTTGAGTGAGACGAGCTCTCAGAGGATCTTCCTGCTCAGTGTTTTACTCGATCGTTTGAGGAATTTTTTGACGAGATACTCGTCTATTCCATTCTCCATATCGCGCAGGAGGAGGGTATCGAGCAGGGCGAGTTCTGCACAGGCGACATTGAGCTTCTCGCCGTCTATATCCGTCGGATTGGTATATTTTTTGAGGAGAGAGAATATATTCTTATTTAGTGTTTTTTTACCGGAGGTAATCGGGCGGATCGAGAGAGTAGAGAGGTCCGATATCTGGAGGTTCTTCGTCGACTCCTTGCCAGAGACGAGGAGTTTCTTCGGTGCTCCGTAGTCCTTCATGAGGATCTCGAGGGCTTTATTGCCAGAGAGGAAGTATTCTCCACCGGTTTCTCGGGAGAGGATTTTTTTCACGATGGACCAGTATCGATCCTCGATGATCGCATCTATATTCGTCCCAGCTCCGTTACTCACGAAGTAGAGCCCCTGACGTATGGGAGTAATAATATGAAAAGCTTTGAGTCGATAAAGTACCTTATATGTGGTAAATCTCTTGGTCAGAGATTTTTTGCGAAAATCGGGGTCAGTAATGTCTGATATATCATCAATAGTCACGACAGTCCCCGATAGTTTTCACAGTTTCTTTACAATTTTGTCAAAAGATATCATTGGAAATTTCTTTATTGGATAAAAGTTTCTCCACTCTATAAATTATAGATTTATTTACTCGACATATACTATATATTTTACTCGATAAATCAAATGTTTTTATTTTTTCTTGTGAAGTATTTCTGGTGACAGGATTTGAAAATAAAAGACGTATCTTATAATTTATTGTTTTTTTATTTGAATTTTTCACAAAAAACACTACACTATAGGTGTTTGAGTATATATTTTATTTACTATCTCTATCGTTCCTATGAAAACAGATATTTCTAAAGCTGGTTTTACCCTTATAGAGCTCCTCGTGGTCATAACCATATTGGCGATCATCAGTATCACCGCCTACACCAATTTCTCCGGTTCCACCGACAAAGCCAAGAACTCCACCAAACTCGGGCACATAGCCACCATCGAAACCGGACTCAACACCTTCTTCATGGAAAAAAATTACTACCCAATGCCATCACAGTACAGTGCAACAAATCTCTGGGGGTACAGCGGAGCAGTAAGTGCGAATCTTTGTAATACGTTCAGTGGATCCAAGAGTGGTGAACAGATAACGGCAATTACTTATACCCTCACTAAGGGTGGAGGAAATATATATTCATCCGGAAATACTGTTGTGGTCGGTGCAAAATGAACCATCGATTCCGATGTCCTCTCCAAACAGTATCTTTCTCAAGATCTCCTTGATCCCATGCTTAAAGATATAAGAATATGAGATACCAATGTATTCAAAGACTATGGGCTCGGTGAATATATATATGGAGTCTATGCAAAAGTGAACACTGATTGGACAAGTACTTCCAAAAAAGGTTCTGCATACAATGTTGCCATGGTTGTTTCGGATGATGTAAAAGGATGAGCCGTGACGAAAATCTCCGGGAATTTCGATAAATCAATCTGTGTTGGTTGTCCAGATACTCTTATCTGAAGTGGTGGAACAGCGAATACGAGCCTAAAAGACGGGGCAGTATATACTGGAAGTCTCGTAGATAGTGGAAGTGTAAATATGGCATACCCAATTAGTGGATTTTAGTATGTAATCAAGATTACTTATGACTGCAGTTCTCGAAAGAAAGAATCCTATCAATGAACACATCTCTTCACTCTGGGGAGAGGTATATTTTGAGTATGACAATGAGGTATCTGAATATTGTGTGTTTTTCAAAAATATAGATGGATATTATGGTCAATGAAAAACGAAGAATGAGGCTTTTCTGGAACTTATGTCGGGGTATTTAGATACTAAAGATTTATAGCATGGGTAATCTTAAGCCACTTTCCAGAAAGGAATTCATACGAAAACTGAGATTACTCTGATTTGAGTGACCGTATGAATGAGGAAAACATCAGTTTTTCCGAAAAAACAGTTTTAAAATCACTATTCCAAATGTTCATTCTGGAAAAGAACTCGGGAAACCTATAGTTCATAAGCTTTGCCAGGAACTTAAGATAGATACTAAATATTTTATAGATTTATAACCCACCACATAGTATGTCACAAAAGAAAATCCAACCAGTTCGTGCGGCTTTGATCCCGACGGTTATCGACAAGACTCCATCTGGAGAGCGAGTGTATGACATCTATTCTCGCTTGCTTGAGGATCGAGTTATCTTCCTCGGAGAGGCGATTGATAGTATGGTAGCCAATACGGTTATCGCTCAGCTTCTCTTCCTCGAAAAACAAGATCCCAAAGCTCCGATCACGATGTACGTCAATAGTCCGGGTGGTCACGTGACCGCGGGACTCGCGATCTACGACACGATGCAGTATATCCAGTGTGATGTCGTCACCGTCTGTGTCGGACTCGCTGCCAGCATGGGATCGATTATCCTCGCAGGTGGAACCAAGGGTAAACGCTACAGTCTTCCGCATTCTGAGATCATGATTCACCAGCCACTTGGTGGTATGGAGGGGCAGGCAACCGATATTAAGATTGCCGCCGATCACATTATGCGCACCGGGACAACCCTCTATACTATCCTCGCTAAACATACCGGACAAAACATCAAGACCGTCGAAAAGGACTGTGACCGCGACAACTATATGACTCCCGAAGAAGCCCTCAAGTATGGACTGATTGATAAGATTATTAAAAATTCTTAAGGTATGAATTTTGATTTAAATACTCATGTAAAAACGCTACTGGAAGGGTACTTGGAAGTTTTTACGGATGAAAAAAACAGATTTCCCATACTGACGCAACAGTTATGAGATAATGAGAATCTCTGAACCAGGAAAAATTTCACGGGTCATGTTACGGCGAGTGCTTATGTTTTATCTCCTGATAAGAAAAGATTTGCCATGATACATAATATTAATCTTGATAAGTGGTTGGCTCCGGGTGGGCACTGGGAGGAATGAGATGGGGAAATGTATAACAATGCGATGAGAGAGGTTAGGGAGGAAACATGACTGACTGAAATAGACCTGTATAGTTGGCACAAAGAAAATAATTTCACCCCGATAGATATTGATACTCATCACATACCAGAGAATCCGAAGAAACAGGAAAAAGAGCATTATCATCATGATTTCAGGTATGTTTTCATATTGAAGAATAAGTCTGCCATAAGACTCCAATCAGTGGAAGTAGCATGATTTAAGTGGTTATCAATAGAAAAAAATGACGTAGCCGATTCTTCTGGAAATAATGTTTTGGAAAAAATCAGAACTTTACTATAATAGACCTCATCTGTCTTATTTAGGTAATGTATATAATTTATGAAACCAACACCAGAAGTTATCAAGAACCTCCTGACCAAGGGGGTTTCTCGTGTCATTGAGCGAGAACACCTCGAGAAGCGACTCCTCTCGGGGGAGAAACTTGTCGTGAAGTTTGGTATCGATCCTGTAGCGTCACGACTCCATATCGGACATATGATCCCGTTTATGAAACTCCGACAGTTCCAAGAACTGGGACACACGGTTGTGCTCCTCTTTGGGGATGCGACGGCGCAGGTCGGCGATACGAGTGATAAGGATGCGGAGCGTCCGATGCTTGAGCGCGAGGAAACGCGTAAAAATTGCGAGGCATTCCTCCAGAAATTCGCAAAGATTGTCGATATCTCGAAGATCAATATCTACTACAATAGTGAGGGGCTTGATAAAGTGAACTTCAGTTGAGTCGGAGAACTCGCGAAGAATTTCTCGGTGGCGGAGATGCTCGATCGAGATAATTTCTCCAAGCGATACAAAGCGGGGATTCGTATCTCCCTCCAGGAATTCCTCTACCCGATTATGCAGGGATACGATAGTGTGGCGATCGCGAAGAAATACGGAGCCTGTGATCTAGAACTTGGCGGAAATGACCAGTATTTCAACCTCCTCGCGGGTCGTACCCTCATGGCAGCGCATGGACTCCCGAAACAAGACATCATGATATTTGAGCTCCTCATCGGAACTGATGGTAAGAAGATGAGCAAAAGTATGCCGAACTGCATCCTCATCGACGATGCCCCTTTTGATATGTACCAGAAACTCATCAACATAAACGACGATCTCATCCTCCATTATTTCGAGCTCGCAACGGATATGACACTCGACGAGGTGGCAGAGATTCGGAAACGTCTTGAGTGAGGCGAACATCCGAATGTACTCAAAGCGGAACTTGCCCAACGGATCATCACGATGTATCACGGCAAGCCATTCGATCCAAGTGATGCCTCCAGTATCGAGGAAATACATATAGATGCTTCTGAAAGAACTCTTTCAGATCTCCTCAAAGAGCTCGGATTTTGTGCGACCAGCGGAGACGTCCGCAACGCACTTGCCGGGAATAGCGTCCGAGTGAATGACGAGCTGGTTTCCGATCCGAAAATGATTATCAAACTCTCTGCCAAGAAAGGTACTCTCATTCAAATGGGTAAGAAGAAAATCCGAAATGTGTTTGGGAAATAAAAATTATCAACCTATGTCCATTCGCTCAGACTTCCCGATATTTTCCAATAATCCAGATCTCATCTATCTCGATAGTGCTTCGACGGCACAGAAACCACGGATGGTTATCGATGGGATGCGGGATTTTATGGAGCGTGATTATGCGAATATCCATCGTGGGGCTTATAGTCTCTCGGAGCGATCCGAGGAGCTCTATGACGCGTCCAAAAAGGCCGTCGCGAACCTCATCGGTGCGAGGAGTGTGGCAGAAATCAACTACACCTACAATGCGACCTATGCTCTCAATCTCCTCGCAGCATCGCTCGTGCGATCGAAATGGCTCAAGAAAGGCGACAAGGTTCTCCTGAGTATGGCAGAGCACCATGCGAATATCGTCCCATGGCTCATCGCCAAGGAGGATATCGGTATCGAGGTCGAATTTATCAAACTTGATGCGGATTTCTGACTGGATTTCCAGGATCTCGCAAACAAACTCGATGACAGTGTCCGAGTTGTGTCGCTCACCGCAGCGTCCAATGTAACGGGCGGAGTGACGGATCTCGCGAGAGTACGCGATATGATTCGAGCTCGAAATCCCAACATCCTCTTCGTCGTTGATGGGAGCCAGGGGGTTCCGCATTTCCGGGTGGACGTGACTGAACTCGATATCGAATTCCTTGTATTTACCGGACACAAGATGATGGCCGATACCGGCATCGGCGTACTGTACGGCAAAAAAGAATTATTAAAAA
>CAZCYU010000059.1:0-4643 GCA_964503165.1 uncultured Candidatus Peribacteria bacterium
TTAAGGGTAATATCCCCCTGATAAGGGGGATTAAGGGGGTTTGTCTCAAATCTCGCCATGGCTTCACTCTCGTGGGGCTCATCGTTGTCATCACCATCCTCGCTATCCTCGGAACGTTCGGATTTATGGCCTTTTCTGGATTCCAGAAAGATGCCCGAGACTCTAAACGTATCACCAACATTAGTACCATAGCAGCAGGATTCGATATCAATATGGCAGCTGGGAAGCTCATCAATACTTCCGAGACATCTACCGGATACAATATCGTCATCACCGGAAGTACTTTCACCATGACCGGATACTACGGTCAGGTCAATAACAAACTTCTTGATTCTCTCAAAGTCTATTCCAAAGACATTACCACCACCACAGACTATCCCTACTCCTACAGTTACTTCCCAACTGAGAAAAAATACCAAGTATCGAGTTTCCTCGAAAATTCTTCCAATCTCCCAACAGCGATGAATTTCATAGATCAGACATATGCTGATACCAGTACTGGATATGTCTACATCAAAGGAAACTTCAGTGCCACCTGATGAGTCAATAGTCTCATCCCTAGCACAGCAGCCTGGACCAATGCAACCGGAACCCCGAAGATTATTTCTGGTTCGGATACGGTCGTACCTGGGACGAGTGCCTCAACACCTCCACCACCAGTAGTATGTGCGAGTTGATACGAATCTGATTGAGTAAATTGTGTAAATTATACCAAACTTCTCATTCACTCAAACGAGATTTATGGATGAGTGAGTATATTGGATAGCTCCCCAAATAATCAAACGATTACGGCTTTTAGCGGAGCTCACCATGAGGCTAATTCACCACTGGGTGGAAGCTCTATATTTTTTGATGGAACAGGGGATTATCTCAGTCTTGCTGACAGTGAGGATTGGAATTTTGGAACAGGGGATTTTACTATTGATTTTTGGGTTAATTTTGATGTAACTCGCGAAAATGCCTGGATTGGATCAAGTCAAGATAGTAATAATGGTTTTTATATGTATTTCAATACTACACAATGAGTTGTATTTAATGCTATAATAGGTCCAGATACCTATATTTTTCCAACATCTCTTAAACAATGAAATATAACTGGATGGCAATCTAATAAATGGTATAATGTGGCAATAGCCAGGAGTTGAAATACTTGGACAATTTATCGTGATGGCGTATCTATTGCAACGGCTATAAATACAGCCACATTTCCTAATCTTACATCTCCTTTAATGATTGGTCGTGCACCCGGAGTAACTGATTTTAAGGGCTTTCTTGACGAATTCCGTATCTCCAAATGAATCGCCCGCTGGACAACAAATTTCACACCATCAACTACTCGCTATATTGCCGATAGCTATACGAAGTTACTCATTCATTCGAATACAACCGATTGATCTATTGTTTTTACCGACAGTGAAACAACCCCCAAGGCTATCACAGGATACGGTGATACGAAACATAAAATCATCCCCGCAAAATTTGGGAATTCATCTCTGAGTTTCGATTGAATTGATGATTATCTCAGTATGCCAGACAGTGAGGATTGGAGTTTTGGAAGTGGTGATTTCACTGTAGATACGTGGGTATTATTTAATGATGTAACCGGTTATAAATATATCGTATTTAAAGGAGACCAATCTTCCTGGTCAACAGTAGGGATAGATATTCATATCCAGAATTCTTCTTTTTTGGAAGCCCGTTTAAATTTCACGGATAGTACTCAGCAATATTTAGCAACAGGTTCCCTTCCGAGTATTTCAACTTGGTATCATATAGCCCTGGTTCGGAAAAATAATATAGTCAGTTTATATCTGAATGGTAGTCTAGTTCAGTCTGCAGATATAGGAACAAAAATTATACAATCAAATTCCTATCCTTTATATATCTGAACAAGAACTGATTGATATAAATTGAATGGATATATAGATGAACTTCGTATATCAAAATGAACTGCTCGTTGGACGAGCAATTTCACACCTCCGACGGCACCTTATTAAGATGTCTGATATCAGACGGGCGCTCTCTGTAGGTTTTTCACCCAAAATTCACAAATGAGAATAGACATTCTCTGAGAAAAGAATATAATGCGAGTTCGTTTCTTATTTTCTCATCTTCTTTTTTATGCGCAATAAAACAAGTGCTCTTGGGGCAAAAAAATATATAGGAGTTTTGGGTGGAATCATCTTTTTTGGATTTGTGAGTACTTCCTTTGCCGCGGATGTGGTCATCCGGTGAGTCAATCTCGGGGAGTGTAAGAGTTATTCTGATGGGTGTAATACGTGCAGTGTCGGAGATAACGGGGTCGCTGCCTGTACGATGATGCAGTGTGTGTGGGCAGGGATCCCGAAGTGTCTCGATACCGCGAGCACGACGGATACGCAGTTGACTGATATGGAGAATAAAAAAAATATCCAAACCTTATCGAGTGATTTCAAGCTCAAAACGTTTTCCAGTTGTGATAATATGGAGAGTGTCATGAAGAAGTTTATCAAGGATTATTACGAAGTAAATCCAGGAGGAGGATATCGTGGTGGACCACTCATGATGGAAGATAGTATGGTGAAAACAACTGGAGCGGTTCCGGAGGCTACAGCTCCAGTGGGGGCCGGAAATGGTGATACATCCGCGAGTACCAGTGCGACCGACTTTTCTGCTACCAATCTCCAGGTTGCGGGAGTCGACGAGTCTGAGCTCATCAAGACCGATGGAACCAATCTTTATTTTTACAATTCCAAAGACCATAGCGTCTATATCGCTCGAGCCTTTCCGGCGACAGAGCTCTCTATTATTCGTAAGATCAAAATCCCAGGGAGCTTCACGAATCCAGAACTCTTCCTCTCCGGCAAGAAACTCACCATCCTCGCAACCAAATACAGCAGTGCAAATTACGGATATCGCTATTGGTTCAATCGTCAGACCAAGACGGTCGTCGTGGTCTATGATGTGAGCGATGTGAATAATCTCCGCATCGATCGATACTATCAAACCGATGGGAATATGACCCAATCTCGTATGATCGGGAAGTATCTCTATATCCTTTCCAATACGAACTTCTCATTCCCATATGACATCTACTATGCACCGATGATGAATGGGGTTTCGGACAGTTTCAATGAGCAGAAATTTGATACGGATTTCATTTGATCTGTAATGAAGCCACAAAAGGCCGAACTCCGCCGAACAGACAAGGAGAATGAGAAAAATTTCTCCCTCAAAGGCAAGATCTTACCCTACAATATCTCACAAAAAGACACGACGACGTGTGCCAATGTAGAGTATGTGCTCCCCGATAAGGAAACGATGAAGAAATTTAATTTCACACCGAGTCTCACGACCCTCTCGATTATCGACACGACTGATGCGACGAAGGAGACCAAGACCCAGGTACTCTTCGGTGATGTGAGCGAGATTCATATGAGCCTCAAGAATCTCTATATCGCCTCTCATCTCTCGACCTCGTATGATTTCCGTTGTGCACCGGGGATGCTCTGTATTATGCCCTATTATTATCAGGGTCAAAACACTCTCATTCACAAGATGGCGATCAAGGCAGACACGACTTCGTATGTCGCATCCACGATCGTCCCGGGTTCCCCACTCAATCAGTATTCGATGGATGAGGATACTGCTGGAGACTTCCGTATCGTCACGAGTCACTCGTATCCGGAGCAGTCAACCGAACTCTATATCTTGGATCCGAATCTCGCCGTCCTTGGTAAACTTCAAAATATCGCGAAGGGGGAGAATTTCCAAAGCTCCCGATTTATTGGCAATCGTCTCTATCTCGTAACTTTCCAACAGATTGATCCGCTCTTCACGATCGACGTAGCTGATCCCAAGAATCCGAAGATTCTCGGAGAGTTGAAGATCCCTGGGTATTCAACGTACCTTCATCCGTATGATGCGACTCATCTTATCGGAGTCGGATACGATACCAAAACCAATCAATACGGAGGAATAGTGAATGCCTGAGTCAAGGTCGATCTCTATGACGTCGGAGATGTGGCCAATCCAAAACAACTCTCGACCCTCACGCTCGGCGATGCCGGATCCTATTCTGATGTCCTCAGCAATCCGCGTCTCTTCGTCTGGAATGCGACCAAACATCTCCTCTTCATGCCAGCAACCCTCATGACCAATGCCTGAGATACGAATGAACCGTATCGCAACAAAGATGCATGGCAGGGGACGGTCGCTCTCAGTATCGACACGACCAAGGGTGTCCAAGAAAAAGCCCGCATTACACACATTGACCGAACCGGTATGGAGGCGAAACGTACCGAGGAATGTAAACAGTATGCGAAAACCGATGGGAAGCCCGTATGCCGACAGATTATCGGTGGTGGAGAGTACTGTACTACTCCGGCACAATCCTATGTCCCATCATACTGTTATACCGATTCTCCCATCGGAGAGTACTTCGCAGCTCAGATGTGGAATTATAATAATGACTTCATCATCCGGAATCTCTACTTCGATGACATGCTCGTAACGGTGAGTAATAATACAATACAGGCGAATGATATCGCAAATAATTATGAGAAAGTAGGCAGTGTAGAGATGAAATAAGACAATATGACAACGTAGAGACGCGCCCCCGGGCCGCTCTCCCACCCACAAAAAACCCCCCCCGCCCTCCCGAC
>CAZCYU010000060.1:0-5630 GCA_964503165.1 uncultured Candidatus Peribacteria bacterium
CGGAGAGGAGAGAATAATGCGCATGGGTGTGGAGATGGACGAACATTTTTTCCGGGTAAAAAAATCATTTCTTTTAATATACAGAAAAAATGAAAAAAAGAAACAAAATCGTATATCTTTTTTCCCTCAATTTTTTTGCAATTCCAAAAACAATATGCTATTCTATATAGGTAGCCTATTTTTTTACTCTTTTTTTATGTCTCCACAAAAATACATAGCATCAACTCTTGTTGCTACTTTTCTCTTTTCGAGTCTTCTTCCGGGACAACTTTTCGCTGCTCCGAAACAATCAGGTAAAAATATCACGGATATCTCCTCTATCGTTCGGAATAAGATGGGGAAACAACAGGAGTATCTCCGTTCGATCGGGAATCCGAAAGAGTATCAGCAAACAGAGATTCAGTGGGATACACAGAAACAAAAACCTTCCCATATCCGAGGGATATCAAAAAAAGCTTCGAAGAATATCGTCGCGGATACCAAACAGGTTCTCAAAGATTTTGCTCCATCCTATGGAGTATCTGCTGGGACCACAGTAGATATTCGGCTTGCCAAAAATGATACATCTAAGCTCACAAAGGAGCGTCATACTCGCCTCGGACAGTATTATAATAATCTTGAGATCGTCGGCGGAGAGATCCTTGCTCATACGGACGAAAGTGGCATCCTTTATCAGATAGATGGGACTCTTGATACGCCAAACATCTCTATCACTCCGAGTATAACCCAGGATCAGGCTCTCAGTGTGGGGACAAAAGAACACGGTACCAAGAAAAAATTTGAGGTTACTGTGCAACCGGAACTCGTCCTCTACAAATTCGCATCCACATACGTTCTCGCATACAGATATAAGGTGAGTTATGATGATCCGATTGCTCGTATGGGACAGTGGATATATTATGTCGATGCCAAGACCGGGAAAAAAATTACTGCCTATAATTTGATTCATGATATTCTCAATCCAGCCTCCATTAGTTGAAGTCTTCTTGTCAATGAGGGTGGGGCAGTAAAAACTTTTACCGGCGTATTTGATACAGACGCAAATATATACTCTCTGTATAATGCCTTTTCTGCAAGTGGTAGATATATTATAGGAAATGCTTCAAGTAATACCGGTACATATATTGACGCACAAAATTTCGCTTACAGGACCACTTCTGATTGGGGGACATCCGATAGAACTGAAATTTCGGCCGCTTACAATATAGGCAAAACCCTTGAATATTTTAATATGTTTGGATTTGGGACAAATAATATTGTATTTACCGCGAGTGGACAGATAGATTTGCCCGTTTTTGTTCATTATGGGACTAATTACAATAATGCCTATTGGTCTCCGGGGGTGGGTATGTACTTCGGTGATGGTGATGGGGTTTCTATGAAACCACTTGCGACATTGGATGTCATGGCACATGAGTTCGGTCATGCCTGGACCGAAAATACTTCAGATCTCGTCTATCAAAATGAACCAGGAGCACTCAATGAATCATTTTCGGATATCTCCTGAGTCAATGTCGAGATGTATGCGCAGAGTGGTTCCAATAACTATCCAGATATCACACCATGACAGGCAGATTGGCTTATCGGAGAAGATATGATGATCGGACAAAAAGCACTCCGTGATATGCGCGATCCCGCAAATACAGCAACAGTTGGCGCAGGCAATGAACAACCGACGAAGTATCATGGAACCTATTGGTACTTTGGTTCTGGAGACAATGGGTGAGTTCATTACAATAGTAGTGTACAAAATTTCTTCTATTATCTCCTGTCCGAAGGATGATCCGGGAATAATGATGGTGTCCTCTATAGTGTCGATGGTATCGGACTGGAAAATGCTCGTCGCCTCGCCTTTGAGACCAATACACACTTCCTTGCCAGTACTGCTAAATATAAAGATGCTCGTCAAGCATGGATCGATGCAGCGACTTCTATAGATCCGAATCTCGTTGATTCTGTCACGGCCGCATGGGATGCAGTTGATGTTGTGAGTGATCCTGTAACCGTTCTTGCAACGGCAGATGAGAGTTTTGAAAATAGTACTGATCTTCCATCTGGATATGCAAGCTCTCTCCCCTCGGGGAGTGGGGGACTCTGGTCTGTCACTACATCTACAGGAGTGCTCGGAAATAATAGTCTTGTTTCTGGCTTGATAGAAGATGATAGTACTACTGCCCTCACATGGTCAGGGGTTACGGATGCTGGATATACAACCTTTTATTGGAGGACATCATCCGAGGCGATGTTTGATACGCTCGATTTTTATATGGATGGAGAATTAAGGAACAGTTGGTCAGGAATCAATCCGTGGTCGTTTTATAGTGAGGCCGTTACTTCGGGATCACACACATTCACTTGGGAATACAATAAAGATTTCATTTTTTCTGGATGACTCGATGAGGTTGGTATCGATGCAGTTCATACCGTTACTCTCACCGGATCTATGTCTGTCGTTTCCGATACGGGAACCGGACAGTATGTTTCCTCTGTAGGACTTATCGCACAGATAGATGTGGCTGGATCCTATGATTATATCATCTCTCGATCAGATGGTCAGGTGGGACGAGGAAGTGCAACAGGTGGTATATCGCTCCCACTCACTGGGCTTCCGGATGGATCGGGGAGTATTGATTTCCAATATCGGGATAGTAATGGATTTTTGAGTCCGATTCTTACGCAGTCATTCTTCCTCGATTCTGTTGCACCTACTACAACATCGATAATCTCTCCGACCGATGGTACCTATTATAATACTGGAAACATCTCCCTATCTTGGGACACTGTGACCGATACGGGTGCCTGACTTTCATCGACTCCGTACAACTACGCCGTTTCGACTGATAGTAATTTTACAAGTATCATAGCTTCCGGTTCTACCAGTTTCACTGGTACTGTACTTACCCTTTCGGATGATACTTATTTTGCGAAGATTCAGTCACAAGATCTTGTTGGAAATATAAGTACCTCATCCGTAATCTCATTTACCATCGATACAACATCTCCTCTCGAACCGACGAATATACTGGTGAATGGTGGAAATATCATCAATGCAGATACTCATTCCAATGTCAGTATAACTGGGTCATGAGAAATTTCTGAGAGTGGGTCGATCGTGGAATATACCATATTTGATAGCGCATCCGGTAGTGTGACCGGAACTGGATTGATAGATATAAATTGATCGTTCCTACTTTCTCATATTGACGTATCTTTTCTTGCCGATGGGATTCTCGCTTGTAACTTTCACATCATTGATCAGGCAGGAAATTCGGGAAATAGCATTGCTGTGACAATCGGTAAATCCGTCGTATTAGCAGCAGGAAGTATAACATTTCTTTCAGGAGCTTATTCTAATACTAATACTACAGATGTTCTCCTTTCAGTGGCGAAACCGGTTTCATATATCATCTCAGGAACAGGTATTACTGAGAGTATTACTGGAGCTCTTGCATCCGCGGGAATTATCGTTGTTCCGGTTACACTGAGTCCGACTAATGGGATCAAAAATATCCAAACTACATTCACTGATGGTGCTTGAGTAGAAACAACCGCCATGGCATCAATTATACTCGATATCCCAAATATCGTCGATATTACTATTCCTTCATCTGATGTCTATGTGACTGGTTCGGTAGTATTCTCCGGAGTTCTTGCTACAGGAAGTACCGTATTCAGTGGAACTGAAATGGTTTCTATAACGGATGCAGCTAATTCTACGGATAGAGTTTCGTTAAGTCTCAGCGGACTCATTGTCACGACAACCGGAATCGGTACCTGGGACGGTACGATGCTCCCTCCACGAACGGTAGCTCTCTCGGGCATAACGCTCTCGGGGAATGGATATGCACACACCGGAGCTATATACAAAGCAGGAAATGATTCCGTATGACTTTCGCTCAGTGGACAGACTGCTTCGCTTCAGGTATATCTCGGGACAAGTTTCAACGGTCGAATACTCCGTGTCTACAGGAGCGATACTGGTGGCGTATTCGATCCCATCGATGTTTGTACTGTCTCATCGGGGATATGCCAGTTTGTCACTAATCATTTCTCATTCTTCACTTTTGGAGCACCAAATGACACGACTCCAGATGCCTTTACTTTCACAGATAGAACGGACGTAGAACTCTCGACCAATACCGAGTCCAATCAGATAATCGTCTCCGGTATCAATACTCCCACGAGCATTGCTATTTCTGGTGGAGTGTATTCTATTAATAATACTGCTTATACTGGTAGTACGGGTACTGTATCGAATGGTGATACCATAAAAGTTCAAGTGACCTCATCATCTTCATACAATACAGAAATGCAGACAATACTTACAATTGGCGGAGTATCTGCAACCTTCCGTGTGACAACCAAGGCAGCACCAGTGGTTTCTTCTGGCGGCGGAGGTGGTGGAGGAGGTTCTATTGTGCGCGTGGATTCTTGTCCGAATGGAGATACCTCTCTGAGTTATTATGATGGAATATGTGAGAAGACATCCGCTCAGGGTGTTTCTGTACAATCTTTCACCACCTCTCAGAAAGTACAAACATCTCGCTCAGGGTTCCTTTCTAATAATCAGGTTGTTGCTGAATATGATTTCACAACAAACAAGCGTATCCCACAGAAAGTTGCTGCAGAGCTCAATTTCTTTATTACGAAACTTGCGAAGATTCTTGATACGAAATCCAAATGAAATGAATCAAAGAGGCAAAAATACTATCAAGCAGTTAATACATATATCGCAAATCGATCACAGCAAGCGTCCGATACACGAGAGAAGAGAATAATGGAATACCTCGGTACACGTCTTGTGGTTGTGGGCAAGGGGATAATCACACAAGAGAAGACAGTGAATATAATCACTACCAAAGTTGTCCATAAAAATATTCCATCTAAAATCCACAAATAATAATTATAAATCAAAAACCGACAGATCTAAAATCCTGTCGGTTTTTTTAAATAAAAAATTTCCCAAAAACAAAAAAATCCATATAACAGACAGAGTGAAAATATTTTTTTACAATTCTCTACGTATGCAAAAAATGATCATCGCTCTCGCCGGAGAGATGGGGTGCGGAAAGGGGACAATTACAAAATACCTCATTTCTCATTATGATGCTCTCTCATACCGATTTTCGACTCCACTTCGAGATATCCTCGAGCGGATGCATCGTGATGTAAGTCGTGACAATCTTTCACAACTCTCGACATCTCTTCGAAATATTTTCGGAGATGATATCCTCTCGGAGATTATTTTTGCCGATATCGAATCCCTGGACTCGTCACTTATCATCATCGATGGGGTGAGGCGGGAGAGTGATATTAAGTACCTCAGGAATCTCTCGGGCTTCAAGCTTGTATATATCGATTCGGAGCTCCCTATTCGCTATGCTCGCATCACTTCTCGTGGAGAAAATAGTAATGATACAACCAAGACACTTGAGGAATTCCTCCGAGAAAGTGAGGCCGAAACAGAAACGCGGATACGGGGACTCAAAGATATCGCCCAAGTCGTGATCGAAAATAACGGGACTCTTGAAGCATTTGAGGAACAGTGTGAAAATCTGTTGAAATAAATAATATAAAAATTTATATTTCATTTAAAATTATACATCCGTAGGGGCAGACCCCTGTGTCTG
>CAZCYU010000061.1:0-2302 GCA_964503165.1 uncultured Candidatus Peribacteria bacterium
TAAAAAAAGGATTTTTTTCATACGGGGTTTTTGACAAGAAAAAAATAGAGAGCACCATTTTATCTCGTAAGATAAAATATGCAAACAAATATATATTTACTTTTTCAATAAAATCCGCTTCGTGGATTTTATTTTTCTCGATATTTCCTCCCCTTCAACTTTTCCGGGAAATGTTCTTGATTGCTCTTTTTGTCGGGAAGATTGTGCGCGTACTCGTAGCCATTTCCGTATCCCGCCTCTTTCATGAGCGCGGTTGGAGCATTGCGGAGGTGGAGCGGAACCGGGAGGTTGCCAAATTCACGAATATCAGCGTGCATGGATTTCATTGCCATATAGACCGAGTTATCCTTGGGCGCTGCGGCGAGGTGATAGGCGAGCTTGCACATAGGGAGCTCACACTCGGGCATACCCATTTTCTCGCAGATGTCGTAGACACTGTTCGCCAGGATCATGACGAGCGGGTCTGCGAGCCCCACATCTTCCGACGCAAAGTTGATCATGCGTCTCGCGATATAGCGAGGATCCTCACCTCCCGCGAGCATCCGGCCGATCCAATAGATCGCGGCATCGCCGTCCGAATCCCGGAGGGACTTATGCATCGCAGAAATCAAGTTGTAGTGTTCTTCCCCATCCCGGTCGTACATAAGTGGCTTGGTTCCCGCCTCAAGAATCGATTCCCGGGTGACTTCCCCTGATTCTTGCAGGACACAAGCCGCCTCGAGGAGATTCAAGGTCGTACGAAGATCACCACCTCAGAGTGAAGCAATGAGGTGGAGAGAAGAAAAAGAATCTTTTTTCACTCCCCCTACTCCTTCGTCGCTTTCCCCCTCAACCGATGGGGATGATATTGCACAATCTTCTTTATTTTCACTTCCCCCTCGGTTGAGGGGGATTGAGGGGGAGTTTTTGAAAACGATTTTTGGATACCGTTCCTGTATGACTTTCATATTCTGCTCCAAAAACTTTATGACCTGTCCCTCGGAAATCGGTTGCAATACATACTCTCGAGCTCGGGAAATAAGCGCGTTATTGACCGTGAAACTCGGATTCTCGGTCGTGGCTCCGATGAGCGTAATAATCCCCTTTTCGACGAACGGAAGAAGTGTGTCCTGCTGGGCCTTATTCCAGCGGTGAATCTCGTCGAGAAAGAGAATGGTCGCCTTGTTCTCAGAATAATTTTTCTTCGCTTTCACGAGGATCTTCATGAGATCTTCTTTTTTGGAAAGCACCCCGGAAAGGTGATAAAAATCTGCGTTTATGGACGTAGAAATAACCGAGGCAATACTCGTCTTCCCACACCCTGGAGGACCCCAGAGAATCATGGATGGGATATGTCCTGATTCTATATACTTTCGAAGTGGCCGTCCGGCACCGAAAAGATGTTCCTGTCCGACGATGTCATTTAAAGAATGGGGGCGGAGGAGAGATGCGAGAGGTGTGAGCATAGAGGGGAAAATCAAGAAGTTACGAATTGTTTGGTATCACCAAAAGAGTATATGAGAAATCATAGTGCTTGTCAAAGTAAAAGACCTATTTTTTTGCTTTTTTATAAGACTTTTTGACAAAAAAATACCAAATTGTCCAAAGAATGTTAAAAACTTCTCGGTTCCTATAATTATAATTAACGATTTGTCAAGATATTTTCAGTAAAAAATACACCTTTTCGTTTGACAATAAAGGAAAAAAGGATAATTTCTCTCTAAGGAAATATTTTATTTCCTATTCATCACTTTTTGACAATTTGGACGAAAAAAGTTTTTGACATATCCCCGTACTCTTCCATGAGTACATAGATAGCCTCGATATTAGCACTACAAAGCAAAATATCGTGGTTGACTGCACCCTCTGACTTGGAGGTCATGCTGTGGGAATCATTCAAAAACTCCATAAAGGAGATATCTTCATCGGGTTCGATCTCGATAATGACAATCTCAAAAGCTCCAGAGAAACCATTGAAAAGAGTGTTGGAGCATTTGCAAAAGAAACAGGAATTACTATTCACTGTATCCATGCAAACTTCCGAGATATAAAAATGAAACTTTTGGAATTTGGTATCGACACCGTAACGGCTGTCTGTTATGATCTCGGAGTTTCGAGCGCGCACTTCGATGACGCCGATCGCGGATTCTCTTTCCGGTTTTCCGGAAAGCTCGATATGCGATTCGATCGCGAAAATGGTGGAAAAACTGCCTATGACATCGTAAATCATGCAAGCGAGAAAGAACTCATAGAGATCCTCCGAATATATGGAGAGGAACCAAAAGCCCGATTTATAGCGGAAGCTATAGTCAAAACGAGGAAA
>CAZCYU010000062.1:0-1980 GCA_964503165.1 uncultured Candidatus Peribacteria bacterium
TCTGGGTGGGATGTACAATGGGCGACCTCGCATCGATTTCGAACTCCTTGAGAAATACTGCAGCCATCTGATCGGACTCTCAGGATCGATCACGGGAGAGATTCCCCAACATATCACGACGGGGAAAAGCGATGAATATATCCGACAGCGGATTGCCTATTATGAGGGACTCTTCGGTAAGGATGATTTCTATCTTGAGCTCCAGGAGCATCCTGATCGGGGGAATCAGCCGAAAATCAATGACTATCTTATCAAACTCTCTAGATCCCACGGGTACAAAGTCGTCGCCACCAACAATGTCTACTATATTGATCAAAGCGATGCGGAATCACGAGATATCTTCTCTTGTATCGGAGATGGTCGCTCGCTCGAGGATCCCGATCGTCCGACGCTCATCGATGGGAACTACGCCCTCAGAAGTGGCGAAGAAATGGAAGAACTCTTCGCCCATGTCCCAGAAGCGATCCGAAATACGATCGAAATTAACGATAAAATCCGCATCGACATCCCCTATGGAAAGACCCTCATCCCAACGTTTGAGCTCACTCTTGAGGAACAAATAGTGTATGCACAATACTCTGAAAAAATCCCAGAGTGAGTGAGGAAACTCGGGAGTGAAGAGTGGTACCTCCGCCATGTTTGTATCGTCGGTCTCAACACCCGATATGATTTCGGATTCGATGAGGATATTATGAATGAATTTATCCATAAAAAAGACATACCAGGAGCGGAAAAGGAGCTCATAGAAATGTCTGTAGATGAGCTCAAAACCCTCTCACAATCGTACTACACCGAGCGAAAAAAGACGCTCATCGAATCCCTCACGCCTGATCAGCAAATCATCATCGACCGCTTGGAATATGAACTCGTCGTGGTCGATCTCATGGGATTTAATGGGTACTTTAATATCGTCTCCGATTTCATCAACTATGCGAAGAATAATGGTGTCCCAGTTGGTCCTGGACGTGGATCGGCTGCGGGAGCCCTTCTCGCCTACCTCTCCGGGATTACCGATATCGATCCCCTCCCGTACGGACTCCTCTTCGAACGATTCCTCAATCCTTCTCGCGTCTCCATGCCCGATATTGATGTGGATTTTTCTGATCGAGGACGCGATAAGGTGATCGAGTATGTGCGCAACAAATACGGAGCAGATCACGTGGCTCAGATCTGTACTTTTGGAACCATGGCAGCACGTGCGGCAGTGAAAGATGTCGGAAAAGCACTCGGAATCCCTTTCAGTGAAATGAATCGTCTCGCTGCGGCTATTCCGCCAAAACCAGGAACCAAGCTCAAAGATGCTCTCGAAGAATCGATAGAATTCAAAAAAGCCTATGATACGGACAGTCGATACCATATGGTTATCGATAATGCCCTGAGACTTGAGGGTTCTATCCGTCAACTCGGAGTCCATGCCTGTGCGGTCATCATCGCACCAGAACCGATGACGACGTATTGTCCGCTCCAGCACCCCCCAAAAGACGAACATACGACCGTCACACAATTCTCAGCCCACCCACTCGAAGATCTCGGACTCCTCAAGATGGATTTCCTCGGGCTCCGCAATCTCACCATCATCGAGCGATGTCTCAAAATTATCAAAAATGTGCACAACAAAGACATTGATATATTGAAAATCCGGTTTGATGATAAAAAGGTTTTCAAAATATTTGCTGCCGGGGATACAACCGGGATATTCCAATTTGAGTCGTCCGGGATGCGTAAGTATCTCAAAGAATTGAAGCCCAACTGTTTCGAGGATATCATCGCGATGGTATCGCTCTATCGTCCGGGACCGCTCGCCTATATCCCGACTTATATCGCCCGAAAACACGGACGAGAAAAAGTCGCCTATCCGCATCCTTCGCTCGAGACCATCCTCAAACCCACCCAGGGGATTGCTGTCTATCAGGAGCAGATCATGCAACTCGTACAGGCCTTCGCCGGATTCTCGCTCGGTGAAGCGGATATCCTCCGTCG
>CAZCYU010000063.1:0-21195 GCA_964503165.1 uncultured Candidatus Peribacteria bacterium
TTCGAAAATGCGAAAGGTTTCGGGATCGCGATCCGCTACATCCCGACCGATATCCCAACCTGTGCAGAGCTCAATGTCTCTGAGGATATCATCAAACTCCTGCATCGTGACAAGGGTCTCATCCTCGTGACCGGACCAACTGGGTCGGGGAAATCGACGACACTCGCGGCGATGATCGAGTACATAAATACCACCATGAAGAAACATATCATCACCATCGAGGACCCGATCGAGTTCAATTTCAAAGGCAAGGATTGTCTCATCCATCAGCGAGAAGTGGGAACGCATACCGAGTCTTTTGCTCGAGCGATCAAATCCGCCCTCCGTGAAGATCCGGATGTCATCATGGTCGGGGAAATGCGTGACCCGGAGACGATTCAGGCAGCCCTCACGCTCGCCGAGACCGGACACCTCGTCCTCTCGACACTCCATACCAACGATACCGTTCAGTCGATCGATCGTATCATCGATTCCTTCGCTCCCGCTCAGCAGAGTCAGATCCGCGTCCAACTCGCCATGAGTCTCTCGGCCGTCGTCAGTCAGACACTCTTGCCCAAGAAGAACTCCACCGGACGAGTTGTCGCTCGCGAAATCCTCATGAACAACGACGCGATCCGCAGTATCATCATCCAGGGGCTGACTCATCAGATCTACTCGATGATCGAGCTCGGTGGTTCTGAGGGGATGATCCTTATGGACAAATACCTCGAGATACTCTATACCAAGGGGATGATTACTCGCGAAGTTTTCGAAAGTCGCCTCCGCGACAAAGACCTGATTGGAAGATTTTAAAAAAGAACTGCTAAAATATCATTTTTATGTCCAAAGAAACACGACATCCACACGAACAACAGCCAGTTGCAGAAACCGGGGCGATGAAGCAGTCTTTAAACGTGCTCAAACAGGGACTCGCTATCAGTCCGGTTCTTGCCTTCCTTGAGGGATTTGATACTTATTTTAAGAAAAAGAAACGAGCGCTCGTCAATAACGAGATTCTTTTCTCGCCCGGAGAAAATCCGCATTTTTATATCGTCTCATCCGGAGCGCTCACCATCCTCCGAGCAACACCATCGGGAGAAAAGAAAGAAATCGGTCGCGCCTATATGGGGAGCTTTCTCGGAGAGTGAGTCCTTTTTGGACGCAATCAGAAAGACACTGAGGCAGTTGCGCTCGGAGATGCGACGAATGTCATCGTCCTCACGAAGGCCGATATGGATTTCCTCGAATCACAGGACCCAGCGAAAGTTCTCGAAATGTACAAATATATCGTCGAGATCACCAATGGACGCCTCCTCGAATCCGTGAAAGAGATCGCCACCATGTATGAAATGACCGAGAAAATCGATGAATTCGCCAAACAGGGAGAAACAGGCTTCAAGGGAATTGTTGACTATGTCTCCAAGGCGCTCTCCATCGATTACACCATCTATATCGAACAACATCCCGTTGTGAACGGACTCTTCGTCTACAAATACAACTCTACATTTCCATCCATCTGGCCGATCAACCAGAAAGTTGAAGGGGAAATACAAGCGGATCAACCAGAAGGGCTCGTGGAGAGTACCGGAGCCATTCTCGGAACCAAAGAAGGTGACACAGTCTATCTCCTCCCACTCAAAACCCGAGAAAATCTCAAGGGATTTTTCGTCCTCGGTCGCAAGAAGGGTGAAAAAATCGATGACGTCGATATGCGAATCATGAGCAATATCGCTCCGCTGCTCGGTTCCATGGTAGAAAACAATCAGACTCTTTCTGACAAAAAAGCCATCTCCTACAAACAATCAAGTTTTTAGCTTGCTCTATTTTCGTTTTTGATTACAATCCCTCTATTCAAGCAATTTATTCCCAAAAAAAATTGAGCACACATAAAACTATCCTCGAAGTATCGGTTGATCGCCTCAATGAAAAGGGGGTTTTTATGGCAGAACAAATCCTCAATATCTTCCACAATACTCTCGAAGAACACAAATACCTGTTCTACAAGACGTACTCCGCTCCGGAGTTCAGTTTCGAGATCGCCAATACCGACGGGGTGATTCGATTCTTTTTCGTGGTCGATAGCGAATATGCAGAATTCCTCGAAAATCAGATCTACGCTCACTATCCCAATATCGAAATCCACGTCGTAACCGACTATATCCCCAAAGATGCTGGGTATATCGGACGACTCAAACTCACCAAACCATATATTTTCCCGATCAAAACCTATACCGATTTCAAAGAAAAAACCGAGAAAGAGATGATTGACCCTTTTTCGAGCATCACGAGTGCCCTCCAGAAAGGGAATAAAAATGATACGAAACTCATCCAGGTATGCTTCTCTCCTATTCATGACAAGGCCTGGAAGAGTCCCGGGAAGATTGCCATCTTGAAGTCATTTTATCCCAAATGGATGAAAGAGCTTTTCCTCTCCAAATACGCCATCCTCTATAAAATCCTTTTCTCACCCATTACCCTCCTGATCCGTCTCATCCTCCTCGTCGTCCACCCATGAGAAGAGGGAGAAGTAGTCGACAAAAAAGAGAAAAATGACCCCATCGACAAGAAACTTGCCGGATTCGGATTCCGCGTCGGGATCAATATCGGGTACTTCTGATCCGATGATATCACTGCCAAGGCGACCATCAGAGAAGCGGTTTCCTCGCTCAATATATTCTCCCTCCCTGCTGGGAATAATTTCAAACTCTCGGGAGAAATAACCAAAGATGTGCACGAAGAACTCATGAAAAGAACGGGCAAAAGTAGAATGGTGCTCAATTCTTCGGAGCTCGCGGGTCTCGTCCATCTGCCGACACTCTATGTCCAGACACCGGGAATCAACTGGGTCACCACCAAGATGCTCGAGCCACCATCCACTCTCCCCCTCACCACCAATACTCGAGAAGTCACTCCGCTCGGGATCACCAATTTCCGAGGAAACAGGACCGAGTTCGGGATCCTCCCATCGGATCGTCGTCGACACGTCTACATCATCGGGAAGACCGGTATGGGGAAATCGACCCTCCTCGAAAATATGATCTATGACGATATCCTCAAGGGTCGTGGGGTTGCGGTTATCGATCCGCATGGGGATCTCGCCGACACGATTCTCTCAAATATCCCCAAATCCAGAACCAACGACGTCATCGTCTTCGATCCGTCCGATTACAAGAATCCGATTGCGTTCAATATGCTCGAGAGTGTCCCGAGAGAACTCCAGCCGATTGTCGCATCCGGACTCCTCTCGATCTTCAAGAAAATGTTTGCCGAGAGTTGGGGACCTCGTCTCGAGTACATCCTCCGCAATACGATTATCACCCTCCTCCAGGTTCCCGACTCCACCCTTATGTCCATCCCGATGATGCTCACCCAGACGTCATTCCGTCGTAAGATCATCCAGAAGATTCAGGACCCGATGATGGAAAAATTCTGGACCTCCGAGTTCGAAGCGATGGAACCAAAACAGATGGTCGAGGCAGTGAGTCCCATCCTCAACAAAGTTGGACAATTCCTTTCCTCCACGCTCCTCCGTAATATCCTCGGACAACCCAAGAACCCATTCTCACTCCGATGGATCATGGACAACAAGAAGATTTTCATCGTCAATCTCTCCAAGGGGAAAATCGGGGAAGATTCGAGTGCCCTGCTCGGAGCGATGATGGTCACCAAGTTCCAGATCGAGGCGATGGGACGAGCCGATATAGATGAAGATAAACGCGAGGACTTCTATCTCTACGTCGATGAATTCCAGAACTTCGCAACTGACTCTTTTGCGACGATCTTGTCAGAAGCCCGAAAATATAAACTCAATCTCGTAATGGCGAACCAGTACATCGAACAGATGTCCGAAACCGTCCGCGGAGCCGTCTTCGGTAACGTCGGTACCATCGCCAGCTTCCAGGTCGGATTCACCGATGCTGCCGTCCTCTCTGGGCTCATGGACGAAGAGGTCGTCTCCACCAATGATCTCGTCAATCTCGGTAAATACGACATCTATACCAAGCTCCTCATCAACGGGATGCCATCCAAGGTCTTCTCCGCCACCACCTTCTGACCAATCCGACTCCGTGTCCCAAGTCCCGAGCAGAAAAAAGAAGTCATCATGAAAGTCAGCCGCGAAAAGTACTCCAAACCCGTCGACTTCGTCGAGAAGAAGATCAACGAATTCGCCACCAAGATAGTCGAAGAAGAGAAGCGATGGAAAAAGGATCAAGAAGCCTACAAGGAGAAAATGAAAGAGGAAAAGAAACGCAAAGCCGACGAGGCAAAAAAACAAGCTCCGTAGAGCTTGTTTTTTTTATTAGATTTTTTGGTTGCGGAGGTTTGAATCGAACGTATGATCTCGAGTCTATGTGCCGGCGGATGCCACAAATCTTGTCCTTACTGTAAGTTTTTTTGGTTGCGGAGGTTCGAATCGAACGAACGACCTCAAGGTTATGAGCCTTGCGAGCTACCACTGCTCTACTCCGCGGAAAAATGGTATCGCAGAGTGTATTGACTTTCTTGAAAAAAGCAAATTTTATTTATCCCAACTGCTTCTTTTTCCATTCTGCGATCCGTTTATGATGCCCGGAGATGAGTTCCTGGGGGACGGATAATCCCTGGAAAACCTCGGGACGGGTGTACTGTGGATATTCTTTCTGGCGGTCAAGTCCGGGGCTGTAGGATTCCTCGGCGAGGGATTCGGTGCTGATAACTCCGGGGATGAGACGGGTGACTCCGTCGATGAAGACGAGAGAGGAAAGCTCTCCGGAAGAGAGGACATACTCCCCTATCGAGATCTCTTCGACATCGAAGAGATCGATGATACGCTGATCGATGCCTTCATAGTGCCCACAGATAATGATGAGATCGTTGGAATTCTCAGCAAATCCTTCAAGGGTTTCTTGGTGGAGCAGTTTGCCACGAGGAGTGAGATAGACTTTTCGAAGTTTTCTGCCTATCTGAGTTTCGATCTGGGTGATGACATTATAGAGCGGTTCCGGAGCGAGAATAGTGCCGCTTAATCCGCCATACGGACGATCATCCGACCGACGGGTATTGCGGACGGAGTAGTCCGCAAGATTATAGAGATGAAACTCAACAAAACCCCCCTCCCGAGCTCGCCCCATGATACTCGTACTCAAGTACGGTCGGAGAAGTTCTGGAAAGAGGGTAATGATATGAAAATTCATAATTATTTTATTGATTTGATTTCTATATCAAATGTGAGGGTTTTCCCGGCAAGTTCATGTCTTCCAGCAGCTATCGTTACATTTTCTTTTGTAACGGCAATAATCTTGATTGTATTCTCACCAGACTTTCATTCCATTCCCACTTCAATCTTCTTTCCGTAGAATGGATTTGCTTTGTTGTTGACCTCGATAGTCACCTCTTTGTCAGTGAGTTTCTTGATCACAACACTATTCCCTTCAAACTCACCAGTGAGTCCCACTGCGAGTTTCTTTCCATAGAAAGGATTCCCCGTATTATCAATCTCAACCGTGACATTATCTCCTTCGATTGCCGTTACTTTTGCCTTTATATTCCCAGCATCTATAACTTTCCCAACCACGAGATCCTTTCCACTTTCTCCGAGCTGACTCATAGGAACCGTTTGAGTGACGATATCCTTGAAGTTTTCTCGTGGAACCGTCTCAGTGAAAATATCTTGGAGGTATTTCGCAGGAACTTCTTGTTCTTGGAGTTCTCCATAAGCATCTTTTGGGGCGATAGTGAGAGTTTTCTTTTCTCCGAGCTTCATCCCCACCACTCCTGCATCGAAACCAGGTATCATCTGACCGGCACCAACCGTAAATTCGAGTGGCTTAAACTCTCGTCCCGGAGTATAGTTTTTCATCTGTTTGGCGAATTCTTCGAGAGAAGAATCAAAGATCGTCCCATCCTCGAGTCGTCCAACATAATCAACTCCGATAGTATCACCGGACGATACAACGGTTTTTCCCGTAGAACCTGTATCTGCTATACTTTTTCCAAAATATATGTATCCTGCGACCGCTCATCCAATAACAATGAGGACACTGACAATGGCAATCCAGTTTTTCTTAATAAAGAGAGGACAATTTTTCATAATAAAAGAAATTAAAAATAATAAAACGGGGGTATCGTATGGATTTTTATGTTTTTTGCAAACATAAAATTGTTTTTTCGATGCCGAGGCGGAGCGCATCATCCGTATCGCCGATCCCTTCGCCCACCTTGACGCGTCGATCGAGTAGGAGAAACGCATCAAAAACTGCCCGTATCCTTGGAGTGAACTTGGTAAATCTTTGCATCTTTTCGAAAGCAAACGGATGAATCTTGAGAATCGTTCGGACTTCGGTTGCGCCGTATTTGAGCTCGATGAGTCGAGCAGAGTAGAGAAAAGTTCGGAGGGTCGAGATGAGCGTCGTGAAAGTTTGATGGATATTGTGCGTCTCGATAATACGGAGAAACTCCGCATGAGCACGGACACTATCGAGTGCGAAAATCGCATCGGTCAGGGCAAATATAGACGACTCAATATTGGAGAGGACATAGGACCGTATATCTTCCTCTGTTATCCATCCATCCTGCTTGTAGAGACTGAGTTTGTCGAGCTCGCTCTCGATCCGATTGATATCGGCACCGGTAAATTCTATGAGTCGTGAAATAGCAGTGATATCTATGTGGGGGATTTTTTTGCGGATGTATTCTCGGAGTGCTGGTCCCTCGAGGAGGGGATAATCTTTGATCGTGGCAATCTCTGCGAGGCGCTTATAGAGGGACTTCCGTTTGTCCGGAGTCGACTCAACGAAGAGGACGACACTCGAATCCGGGATGGTATCGAGAGCGGAGAGGATGGCAGATTCAGCATCTTCTAGTACGGTACTCTTCTCCGATTCTGCAGAGATTGTTGACGCGGGAATCCCATCAATCACGATGAGTCGTTTCTCTCCGAGAAACACGGGAGTCAGGAGCTCTGCAGCGATATTCACCTTCGCAAGAGATCCCACGTCGAGTCTCGAGATGTTATATTCGCCATACTTGAGAGCGAACACCTCTATCCACTTATCAAGATCGCGATGCAAAAAGATGCGATTCGCTCCTGTGAAAAATACGATGTTGGATCTGGGCATAGGGAGAAGGAAAATATATTACAAAAGAGTATAGCGCATCGAGGAAGTTTTGCAAGAAAAAAATCATACCTCATTTTTTTGACTTATTTCAAACAATATGCCATAATGACTTCATACATTATATTTTAACACAAATACCTATGGCAAGTCTGAATCTCGACGCTTTGAAGAAAAAGGTTTCTGAAACTCCAGACAGCGTTATTGCAAATATGGATACTCCAGCTACCACTGTGGAAAGTGCTCCATCATGAATGCCGAAAATTTCTCTGATGAAATTAAAAGAATCCTCTTTTTTCCAATCAGAAAATAATGTACCTGCGCCTGTTCAGTTGGATGAAACTGTGAATATCGTCCAAGAAATAGAGGCTCTTTCTCTCGAGGTTCCTACGATAGAAACATCCGATTCTCTCGTAATGGAAGACGCTGAAGTTACTGAGCAATCCTCAAGTGAATCCATTTTCTCAGCAGAAGCTCAAGTAGAAAATCAATCAGCGAGCATCTCGCCAATGCCAGAAGTGAAACCCGTGGAAGCAAAAGAATTCTTTCCGAGTCTCAATCTCATGGAAGATTTCAGCATCTCCGATGAGCTCCTCGGGATCGAAGACATGTCCGTCAAAAAAACGGAAACAATTACGATAGCTCCCGCTGTTGTTGAAGAAGAAGTTGTACAACCAACTCCCGTCGAAGAGGTGGCACAAGAAGAAGTGGTACAAGAAATGGCAGTGATAACTGAAGAGCAAGTATCGGTCCAGACAGAAGCGGTCGAACATGTCGAAGAAGTGAAAAATGAACTGAGCGAACAGAGAAAATGAGGATTCCGCTTCTTTGCCAATAAAAAAGTAAGTGTTCTTGCGTGAGTGGGTATTGTCACCACTTTTTCACTCATCGGACTCTTCTCGGCAGGATTCTTTTCTTCTGCGGTACCGGTAGGTAAAAGTAACATCCAAGAGGCTGTACAGCCTGTTGTTTCAGAAGAGGTAGTTCAACCAATCCCCGTACCAGAAACAACAGAAGTAGCTCCAGTACCAGAGGAAGTAGTTCAGACGGCTCCAGAAACAGTACAACCGACTCCGGTTGTCACTGAGCCGACTCCAGAAATCGCCGAGTCAACTCCGACTGTAACCACGTATGAAGCAGGACGCGACTATACCATTATCAAAAACACAAAGAAAAATTTGAAAAAACAATAATTTTCAATATACTCTCTCTCGTAAACAAGAAAAAAGGATTTGGGCATACTCAAATTCTTTTTTCGTAAAAAGCCTCTATTTTATATTTTACTCCACCACACTATGATTGATATTAAAAAAATTGAAACCGCAATCAATCAGATTGCTGCTGAGAAAAAAATCCCACGAGAACGCCTCGTCGAGATTATCGAATCTGCTATCAAAACCGCGTACAAAAAAGATTTCGGGAATAAAGACAGCAATGTGAATGTCCATCTCGATTTCGATACCGGAGCGATCGAAATTACTGTCGAAAAAACCATCGTCGATATTGTCGAAAATCCTGACCTCGAGATGACGCTCGCCGACCTCGGAGAGGATGCAGAAGGACTCTCTATCGGAGATACGATCGAGATCGATGTGAGTGACGAAGTCCTCAGCGATGCTGAAGGATTCGGACGTATCGCATCACAAGCTGCTCGCCAGGTTATCATCCAGAAGATCCAAGAAACAGAAAAGGAAAAAATCTACAATCTCTTCCGTGGAAAAGAAGGCGAGATCGTCAATCTCAAAATCGAACTTGTCGAGAAAAACCGAGTCCTCCTCGATTACAATGGCAATCAGGTCGTCCTCCCGAAATCCGAACAGGTTTCCAAAGATAAGTATATCCCAGGACAACGCATCTATCTCTCTGTTGCGAAGGTGGAAGAAGATTCAACCGTCGGACCACGTGTCACCCTCACTCGTAAGGATACCAATCTCGTCGCGAAACTTTTCGAAATGAATGTCCCAGAGCTCGAAGACGGAACCGTCGAGATCGTGAGTATCGCTCGAACTCCTGGATTTAAGACCAAGATCATCGTCGCCAGTGAATACGATGAAGTCGATCCAGCCGGATGTCTCATCGGACCGAAAGGAGCCCGTGTACGAGCCGTCGTCGACGATATCGCCGGAGAAAAAATCGACATCATCAACTATACTGCCAATCGCGAAGAACTCGTCCGCAAATCCCTCGTACCGGGGGTCATCGAGAAGGTCTCTATCGACGAAGAGAGTAAAACGATCCGATGTACCGTGAGTGAAGATGAGAAAGCAAAAGTCCTCGGAAAGGGCGGAGCCAATATCAATCTTGCATCTGAACTGCTTGGGTACAAGATCATATTGGAAGCGAAGGAAGTAACAGAAGTGAAAGTGGCAGAATAATTCATAAAACAGAAAAACTATGGCGAATAATACCGTACATGTTCAACTCCTTCAACGCATCGCCAATGTGGGGAAAGAGGGTGAGATTATCGAAGTCAGTCATGCCTACGCACGCAATTTTCTCATCGCCAAGAAGCTTGGTAAGCTCGCCACACCCGATCTCATCAAACGAGAAATAGACAAAAAAAAGAAAAATCAAGATAATCGGAGTCACCTCGTGAGTGCACGACACGAAATCGCCAAGAAACTCCATGATACAACCCTCACTTTTGAGCTTACGGGAGCTGGAGACAAAATCTTCGGTGGGATTGGCGAGCATGAGATTATCGTGAAAATCAAAACCCTCCATGGGGTCGAACTCGAAAAAAAACATATCCTCCTCCCCGAAGGACACCACCTCAAAAAAGTCGGGACAACCGATATCAAGATCAACCTCGGGAGCGACGTACACATCCGAATGCACGTGGAAATAAAAGTTAAAAACTAGAGTATGACCCATCTCGCCATCGACTACGGAACCCGCAAAATCTGACTCGCCATCGAGGTTGAGGGTATTGCCTTCCCTCTCTCGATTATCCCGACAAAAGAAGTATTTACACACCTCCCAAAAATTGTCCGGGAACGCAGTATCGATACCATCGTGATCGGGATTGCCAATCATATGGACGGAACCGTATCCGAACATGCCACGCGAACCCGTGAATTTATGAAGAAACTCACAAATATCCTCCCAAAAACTCTCAAATATGTCGAATGGGACGAACGTCTCACGACATTTGAAGCCCGGAGCTCGCTCGGGCAGATCGGCACTGCTCACGTCCGTGATGCGGTGGATGATGTTGCTGCGAGTATATTTCTGCAAAGTTATTTGGAATCTATTAGAAATTAACAACGAGAAATTATGCACCTCTGATTCATCATGGATGGTAATCGCCGATGGGCGAAGCAGCATGCGTTCCAGACGCTCCTCGGTCACCAAGAGTGACGGAAACGTCTCGAAGAAATGGTCGAACTCTGTTATGCGGAGTGAGTCGAGTATTGCAGTTTCTGGGCGCTCGCGAAAAAAAATATAGAATCACGAAGTGTGGAAGAACTCAGTTATCTCTACCGGATGTTTGAGGAAGGAATTAATGATATCTTGCCACGCCTCATCGAGAAAGGCATCCGGTTCGAATGGGTCGGGAATCCTGATATCCTCCCGACTCACACCGTCTCGCTCCTCGATGATGCGATAGCACAGGCAAAAAACGGAGAGAAGATGACGTTCATCCTCGCTATCGGATACGGTGGTCAGGATGAGATTATCCGAGGGATTAAGGATTTCGTGAAACGCTGAGGTGATATCGAGTCCCTCGATGAGACGATATTTCTCTCGTCACTCGATACCGGACGATTCCCGGCTCCGGACCTCATCGTGCGTACTGGAGGCGATACCCGACTCTCGGGCTATTTCCTCTACCAGAGCGAGTACAGTGAATACTATTTCACAGGGACACTCTGGCCGGATTTCAAACAGGAAGAATTTTATTTAGCCCTTTCTACCCTTACCCATGCCAAACGCAACTTCTGAAAATAACACCTGGATGAGTCTCTACAAAAATGAGATTGACCAGGCACTCATAAAAGATCTCGATGCACGATACAATCGGAGCGATATCTCCGAACCGGAACGGACGCTCGAAGAGGCCATCCGACATGCGGTGCTCTCGGGTGGCAAACGCATCCGACCAATGCTCGCACTCCTCGGATATGTCATCACGGGTGGTGAGAATAGAGAAGATATTCTTCAATGAATTATTTGATTGGAATACCTCCACTGCTATACACTCGTGCACGACGACCTCCCTGCTATGGACAATGACACGCTCCGCCGAGGCGTCCCGACCGTCTGGGCGAAGTATGGAGAATATACCGGAATCCTCGTCGGAGATGCTCTCCAGTCGATGGCATTCGAATCTCTTGCAAAACTCGGAAATACGGATATCATCTTGCTCGTGGCACAGATGATCGGCGATCTCGGAGTGATCCGCTGACAGATGAAGGATATGAATCCAGAGCTCTACCAGGATGAATCCTCTATCCTCCGGCTCCACTACGAAAAAACCGCCCTCTTCCTCGGAACTGCCATCGAAGTCGGTGGTATACTTGCAGGTGCTCCGGAGGAGATGTGCGAACAATTGAAGAAGTACGGGACTGCTCTCGGACTCCTCTTCCAGATCACCGACGATATCCTCGATATCGAGGGAAACAGTGCTGAAATTGGAAAATCTGTCGGGAAAGATACGAGTGCCGGCAAATGACTCTACAGTGCCGTCGGACATGATCGGATACACATTCTCAAGGACGAATATCTCGCGAAAACCCTCGAAATCACACACACCATAGATTCAAACGAACTCAGAGATCTGGCCAACAAAATAGCCACACGAACCAAATAATTATGAAACAGCAAAATATCCCACTTCACACCAATAAAAAAGCCTTGTTCGATTATGAAATCGTGCAGGGCTATGAAGCGGGGATTAAACTGACGGGATCCGAGGTCAAAAGTATCCGTGGCAAACAATGTAATCTCAAGGGGAGCTATGTTACACTTGCCTCTGGTCGTCCGATTATCAAGGGATTCCACATCTCCCCCTACGCCTCCCTCGGCAACAAGCATGCCATCGATCCGGCATATGACCGAGAGCTCTTCCTCCGACGCAAGACCATCGACTATCTCTCTAGTAAGCTCAAAGAAAAAGGATTTTCTCTCATCCCAACCGAAGTCTACTCCAAAGGGAATCTCATCAAGATCTCCGTCGCTCTCGCTCGCGGACGCAAACATTTCGAGAAAAAACAGGTCCTCAAAGAACGCGATGTCAGTCGGGATATGGATCGCGAGATGGCGAAATTTCAGTAAGATGATATTTTGTTTTTCTGAAGCTCGCGAGGACTTGTCCGTATCCCAATACCGCGAAAGCGGTATGGTTTAAGTTCCGCAGTGAGCGGAAGAATACAAAGTATCATCTTAAAACCATAGTTAGTTATGTCCAAAAAACACACACAAATCAATGACCGTTTCGTCGAATATTTCCGCGAGATTTTTTTCGCTGACAAACCCGAAGAACTCGCGTCCTTTTTGTCGGCTCTCACCAAACCACTCCCGAAGACGATTCGGATCAATACCAATCGTATCAGTGTCATAGATTTTGAGAAACGTGCGAAGAAAAATGGATGGATCCTCACTCCGACTCCGAATCCGACGGTCTTTCGTATCGACCGCGTCGATACCCGTCTGCCCCTCGGCCATACCCTCGAACACCTCCTCGGGTACTTCTATATTCAGGAACTTTCCGCGAGTATGAGTGTCCACTATTTAACACAGAATACACCTAAGGTCTCTCAAAAACGAAGAGATTTGTGTGAAAATTGAGTACCGGAGTGAACTGTACGAAATAGTACAGTGAACGAGGACAAGGTGAATTTTCACGAAGTGAAAAGAGAAGGCACTCTGGGGTGAACGGAAATTTGAACGCAAAGATCGAGTTTTTCAGAGGCCTTCACAATACTTGATGTGGCTGCAAGTCCCGGTGGTAAAACCACCCAGTTGCGGGAACATTATCCTAATGCCATCATCATCGCCAATGAACCGACTCGTGATCGTATGGCACAGTTGGTCCAGAATGTTGAGCGTATGGGGGCAGATACGATTGCTATCACCAATTATGACGGGAGTTTCTATGGCAATGTCCCTGAAACTTTCGACCGCATCCTCCTCGATGCTCCATGCTCGGGAGAGGGCATCGGGTTCAAAGAATCTCAAACGGTCCGATACTGGAATCTCAAAAATATCCACACCATAGCCCGACTCCAAACCAAACTCCTCGATGCCGCCTTTCGTGCGCTCAAAACGGGTGGTGAACTCCTCTACTCCACCTGCACCCTCAACCAAATCGAAAACGAAGGTGTGGTCGAAACGATTCGCGAACGGTACCCGGAGAGTTTCGAGATCCTCTTCGAAAAGCGATTCTGGCCCCACGAGGAACTCTCTGGAGGATTCTTCGTGTGTAAGATACGGAAGAATACAGAAATCGCACCAGATGAAAAAAATACAAAAAATCACCAACTCCAGAAAAATGAAGAAATCACCCCGATCAACAAGGAATCTGAACGGATTCTCACGAAATTTACCGAAAAAGTCGGACTTGATCTCGAGGATTATCTCCTCTTCCAGTTCAAAAAAGATATCCTCGCGATCAGAAAAAATCAAGACTTCCGACCCCTCCTCCAGGAGCTTTTCTTCGTCCGTCTCGGACAGAAAATCGGACGCATCGAGGACAGTACTTTCACTCCAGACAACCGACTCGGTCGAGATTTCGATCTGACAAAAACTCCCGTATACCAGATACAGGATGCCCAGGAACTCGATGATTACCTCCGATGAGCAGAAATCGGGGAAGCTATGGCAGATGGATGGTACGTACTCCAACACGATGGACTCATTCTCTCCCTCGAACGGGGACAATCAAAAAACAGGAAACTCACCAATACATTTCCGAGGGAATGGATGCGGAAGTAAAAAAACCTGATGATTATTTTATGAAAACATTTCCGTTTGATAATCGGAGTCAGATAAACTGTCCATCACTCGTCATAATTCTCCTTCCTTGTTCAATGATATCCCTACTCTTCACCTCCACCTGACCAACAAGAGCCACCAAGACGTGCGTTTTTATCATCTCAGATTCTTCTGTTTCTGCTCCATGGATATTATTCCCGACGAACCCCGGATTGAGCGACTGGATTCAGATAAACGTATCTCACTTCTGCCATGTTCTCACTTTCCCCGTCTCAGTATTAAGTCCGATAAGTGCTCCCCCAGTAATCTCCCCCTCTTTCTCAAACCACTCCGCATAATCGGCTCATCATCCGTTCCAAGTTCCATCAGCTTTTGCCGTACCATCTGATTGAAACAAGAATTCATTATCTGCTCAGTTACCTGACGCCATAACGGCCAAAAAGGTCGCAGCACTTGGAGCATCTTTTCAAATCACTTGCAATACGGAATTCGTATTCTGTCCATGAGTCACCGCAAAAGGTCACCCATCAACCTTTAATTTAAAATTTCATGGGGTCTTCGTTCCGATTCCGATATTCCCATCTCATTGTACATATAGCTGATAATTTGTAGAAGTTTTATCCATAACAGAAAATCCAGAATCAGCAGAACTGGTTCCTGCTCGAATGGTTAATCAAAAATTAAGCCCTGCCGTTGGACTGGTACTTTTAATAAGAGCTGTCCAGGCATTATCTGTCGGCTGTATAACTTTGAGTTTACTTCCTCATGTCTCATATGTACCAATAACAACACTTCATCCTCCAGGATTGAGTGCGAGATCGCCATACGCGGAACCTCCGGCTATAAATGACTCCAATTTAGTATAGGTATTCCCGCTCGCGGCTCAGAATTCTCACTGGAACACACTTCCGACCGATCCCCAAACGAGATCCGTCGTCGATCCCATCATAAACGTCTGTCACATACTATGGACTTTGGCATATGGACTCGCGGTTCCGATTCCGACGTTGCCGTTACCTAATACATTAAACAAAGGTATATTATCGACATTTCTTATATGAAGACTTTGGGTAGTTCCATCAGCTTTTCCGCCTTTTATATAAAGGCCATAACCTGAAGCGTTGCTATTGATAATACCAACTGCCCAATCAGCAATAGAAGTACTGACATGAAGTGGCCAAGCTGGACTCGCAGTCCCGATTCCGACGTTGCCGTCATTTGTAATTCTCACTTTTTCAGAAAGTACTCCTGTAGTTGCATTCCTTGTCCAAAATCCCATATCCGCGCCCACGGACGCACCTGTCAGATAACTCGTGTAGATTCCTCCTGTTGATGCACTGCCATTCATAAATCCAATGCCCGCTTTAGAGCCGACGGTTGCACTTAAATTAGAGACCACTATCAGTCGACCGTCATAAACATTTGACGTGGAATTATCTGTATCATTAATTTGCAGTTTGAAGCTGGGCGTCGCCGTTCCGATTCCGACATTCCCATCATTCCGCACCATGAGACCTGGATTACTCGCAGCAGCACCACTAACCCAGAGGGCACCGGTTCCTGAGGTGTCATCTGATCCACGGATGGCGGTACGGTAGGCACCTGGATCGGTTGTACCGATTCAGACATTACCATTCATTTGAACAGTAAATAAATCACCTATAGCTGAGGCATACATGCGAAAATCATCACCGGTTGGATTATACCAAGAAAAACTTGTACCAATACCATCCCTAGGAGCTACCCTAAAGCCTCCCAATGCTCATTGGGTATTTACTAATCCAACAATATCTAAAGGATAACCTGGACTCGTGGTCCCAATCCCCACATTCCCGCCAGTGTAGGCGATACCGCCGGTGACGGTGGGCCAGGTGGAGGCAGTGGATTTGAGGCGGATGTCGAGGTCGTTGAGATTGCCGACGAAGGTATTCCAGAGTGTGGCACTGAGTTGATCACCGGTTCCGACACTGTTCATAGAAGTCCAAGTGGCAGATACGATGAGATATCCGGTGATGAGGATCACGGAAGTTATGAGGGATAGGCGGGAGTAGAGATTCATGTTTTTAGGTGATTTCATATAAATTAAAAGTAAAAAAGATAAGAATATTAAATTTTGTCTGATTTGAGACCGGTCTCAATGCTATTACATCTCATATTGCCGTCGATTTCGATGAATTAATTGAATTTAGAGACCGGTCTCGTTGTATTATTTGCAGTATATATTATTTCATATGTATTTGCAAGACAAAATCCCCTACGACAAACTCGCTTTCCGAAGGAATTCCCGTATCTCAGCATCATTTGGAGGTGATGGGATAATGTATTCGACTTCCTCAGAATAATCAATGTCATCGAAGTAGTGGAGTTGTTCACGAAAAATACTTTCATTGAATGCTCACTGAAATATCTCTTTTGTTTTCAGGGCTATTTCTTCGATAGTATAATAATCTCGGATGATAAAATAGAGATCGACATAGTCTTTCCACTTGGCACGCCTCCCGAGAGCATACGCCTTCATAGCAGCAAGTGTGAGGAGGTCTGGTATCTTGATATATTTTTCAAAAGACTCATTTGCCTCGATATGAAACGGATAGGCAAAAAAGGTACATTTTACATCGGCGATAACTCCCGTGCAGTTCTCTGTTCGTGACACATATTTTTTCTGCCAAAATACCCCTGCTCCTCGCAAAAGATTATCAATCTCTTTTGGATCAAACTCCTCATAACGAAAAAGATCAAAATCGACACTCTCTCTATGCCCGATATGAAGCGCGATCGCCGTACCACCAACCAGATAGAATCATTTTTTGGAGGCAAATGAGATAAGATTCAGGATTTTTATTTGCGTCTCGGAAAGAATTTCTTTATGCATGATTTTTATGATAACGCAGATAATCTGTCCAATAATTTATCGTTTCGGGTTGGAGGCTTTTTCTTTTTTCTTTTGCCATTTTTACAAACATTTTCTCAAATTCTTTTTCTCCGACTATCTGTATGACTGATTTTTTCTCATCGAAATCCCCGTAACAAAAGACTCATTCTATAACAGAATGATCCGAAAGATGGGCTGGATCTTTTACCCACCACCAAAAGTTCGAATGCGTCTTCGCGAATTTTTGTAGCTCGGTCATAGGGGGGAGGTTATTGAAATAATCTCAAGTATAGTATATCCAAAAAGTGTGAATTTCAAAGACAAATTTCCTAATAAAACAAGCATCCACTGCCAAAATACGCCCCAAACAAACAGCCGTTTTCGATGAGTGGGAGGGCAGTATTTTCGCGAACAACTTCGAATTGTTTGTATCGGTAATCCTGCTCGGAATCGATAACGATATCGAACCCGAGGTGCTTGATCATCCCAAATCCGGTGTCATCGAGTGGGACGATGTAGAGTCCGGAACCACTCGCATTTGCCATGGTGATCTGATACTTGAGGAAATCTATGGCTGAGTTGAGGATATTGCCGGAGAATGAGAGAAACAGGGCATAATCCCGATTCTGGAAGTCAAATACCCGTCTATCACTCGCGGGAGCTGTCCCGGAGAGACTCAAGTTCGGCATAATCCACCCGATACCACCAGTACTGAAAGAAGCCTCGGAACCGCTGACGAATCGAAGCTCTTTTGTTTGTTCGAAGATGGTTTTGTCAAACTCGACGATCTTGATGTTGTAGGGATTATCGATATCGAGACGAATATACCCGGTTGCAGTCGCACCGATTACTTCGGAATATCCTCCTGTATTAAAAGTATTGCTCGCGATATATTTGCGAAGTGGTGTATTGATATTGAAGGCGCTGTACCATCCGGCATCTTTTTTGACGTATCCATAGAGGATCCGTCTCCCGAGATCATCATCGTCGGTATATCCCGCAGGATATGGAGTATTGAGCGAAGAGATAGGACGATAGTCATCAGAATTGTAGTTACTATCCAATCCTGAATAATCAGTCGGAACAGTGAATGAAATGTAGGTTCCGGATCCATCAGTGAAAGTACCAGTGAGAACCGTTGTGCCTGTCAGGGCTATGACCGATCCGAGATAACTCCCCGTCGCATAGGTCGTGAATCCAGAACCATACTGGAGGAGGAGATTGCCCGAAGCGGTCGATCCAGAACAGTAGAGAAGAGTATTATTAAAATAGGGAGCTGTTGCAATAGTCTCAATCGTCGTGCTATCGATCGTGCCACTCATCGTGACGGCGGACGGACACTGGATCGTATCGACGAAACCACTCCCATTGGTATTGAGCGAGATATCGTACTTGAAAGCGAGTTCTGCTTTTTCACTGATATTCGCATGGAGGAGAGTATCGTAGTTCTGGAGATCAAGATTGCTCGAGAGGATATCCATCTTGACGAGAACAATATACCCGATAATCACCGCGAAAAAACTCAGGAGGAGAGCATAGAGGAAGATGCTTCATTTTTTGTTGATCATAGCTTAAAAATCAAGGGTAAAAGGCATGGTAGTCATAATCTGAGGAATAGTACTACGAAGTTGTCCAGTGAGTTTCTCATAATACGGAACCTCGACAGATATCTTGTATTCGAAAATAGATCCGGCATTATACGGCGTAATAGCAAAATCCGTGACAGACAAATCTTTGAAAAGTCCTTCATCGGTGAAATCAATATCATACACACTCCCCGTATTGGCGAGGATCGAATCTATCTGCCAAGTCGTTATTTTCTGATAGGCGATAACTTTCTTGCCGTAGATATCTTTATCGGCTATAGGATCGAGTCGTGAAGTACTCCCAGTCCCCTGCTCGACAACTCCGATCAAAACTCCAGCTGTTTTATCTCTTTTCGTCATGAGTACGACATCATATCCAGTCCCATCGACGACGAGTCCCGCGCTCTCATAAAGCTTGGTGAAATTGCGCATCGTTCCGATGAAATCAGAGAGGTTCGTATAGACAGCCGTTTTTTGTTTGGAAGCGATGATATCTGCCTGGAGACGAGTCAGGAATGTAAATACTCCACCCATCACGATAACCGATATCGTGATGGCGATAATAATCTCTATGAGCGTGAAACCTTTATTTTTCATTTTTCTTTCGAGGAGTTTTGGATATAATAGGAACATCTTTACTCACATTATATTCAATATGTTTCATTTCGCAAAATCAAAAAGAGGAGAAACACTCATTTCTGTCCTCGTCGGAGTCATCATCCTCGCTCTCGCCATCGGTGCCATCACGACTATCCTCATGCAGAACCGCACTATCGATGAGGATTACAATACCAATAATACTGTTTTCCTCCTCCGAACCAATGCGGAGAATATCGTCAAAAAGATGGATACAAAATCGCTCGCAGAAAAGGATGTATTCTATCTCTCCAAGGATTCATCCTCCAAAATCTTTCAGATACTCACAGGCACGACCAATGATAGCTACCGATATATCAACAGTGACGGGGATCTCGTAACCAATACCGGATCCTACGGATGAACTCTCTATTCTCGAGTTTTCCTCCTTGAAAAAAACGACACAACCCTCGGGGAGCCCCACCAGATTATCAAGGCAGGGATCAAAGAGTTGATACGGAAATAGATGACCTCACCGCAAAAAAATACTTCTCCGAAAACTCGGAGAAGTATTTTTGTATCTGAATTATTTTGTCTCTGGAGTCTTCGGAGCTGCTTGCTGGAGGCAAGTCACGTTGATGAGATCGACCTTTTTATCTCCGGCGTAGACATTAAACGGCTTACATTCTTTATTCTCTGCCTGAGTTATAAGTGCCTTCACCGTGTCATTCTGTCCAGCGAGATACGCATTCTGTATGACATTCGTCTTGAAATTATCATACATATTGTACGTGATATACGCAAAAGAAAATATAACCCAAAGAGTCAAAAGTGTCGCTTTCCAATTAATAGTAGGAACTTTCATAAAAAGAAATAGGTAAGATAATAAATATGTTTGTGGTGGAATAGTATGATTTTCTTCAAAAAATGCAAATTATTTTATTTACATATCTCTGCATTTTTATGATCAAGACAGACAAGTGTTTTAATATCATTAAGTTTTTTCTCCAAAAAGATATTTTTCTTTTTAAGAGCATCATTTTCTGTTTTGAGTTCCTTTACAGCATTAACGAGGATAAAAGAAAGTGCATGTCATTGATAGGTTTTGAAGTCACTTACTTCCTTTCCATCTATCACTCCCGTTCTGGTTTCTACCATATATGGAGCAATTTTTTCTACTTCTTGTGCTATAATTCCGATATGCATCCCTGAATCATCGTATCCTACACCTCATAGCCCATTATATTTATATGTGCGAGGTTGTAGGGCAAGAATAGTACTAAGACCATCCGTGAAATCATTTATATCTTTTTTAATTCTTCTATCTGAAGCGATCGTCCACGTATTAGCTGTTGGTTTCGCTGCAGAGTCAAGAGAAAGTTGAAGTTGATAGGCAGGAGCAGGAATTCCGATTCCTACATTACCCTGAATGATAAGTCCGTTATCCGGACCGTCGGTGGAAGCATAACCAACTCCGATGGCCACACCTCCATCACCGTCACCATCTATATATCCCGTCAAGAATGAATTTCCGACTGGATTCATAAATTTAAATACGTATGTACTGCTGCTTGTTGGACCTACTTCTAGTTTCGCTCCCGGACTCGCAGTTCCGATTCCGACATTACCATCCCTACCTATTGTTAATGCATCTAAACTTCCCTGTAGATATTTAATCTTGAATTTACCATTATCAGCATAATCCCTTTTAACTTGCCATTCATAATCAGACCCTCCGAGTCTTACTATCGTATCAGCTGTACCATTTCACATATATAAATTACCAGTAATATGTAGTTTCTCAGATGGACCCGTCGTCCCGATTCCGATATTACCGTCTCCCCGTATATACATATACTCGGAATTTTGAGCTTGATTAACCACTCTGAATGCACTATCTGAACTGTTTGTACCCGCCATAATATATTGTCCATAACTCTGCCCTACAGTATTGTTACCGATAATACCCAATCCATATTGGTTAACATTAGGAACTACTTGCAACTTCATCACAGGACTCGCGGTTCCAATTCCGACGTTGCCATTTTCATCAATCAATAAGCCTGTGTTGAATGATTGATTAGTCGCAGATGTATCGTGAGTTTGCAGTTGCAAGCGTGACCCATAACTAGATACTGCAGCAGAATAAGAA
>CAZCYU010000064.1:0-21928 GCA_964503165.1 uncultured Candidatus Peribacteria bacterium
CATCATACTACTGTGAAACGACACATACCCCACGATACTGATGGTTGCGAGGATACTGATAGAGACCAGGAGTTCCACGAGGGTGAAACCATGGTTACCGTTTTTTGTAGTAAACATACGTGAAAAGATGAAAGGATACAGAAACGGGGATATTGTAGTATTTTATCGGGAGAAATCAAGGGGAAGTTGGGAAAAGATAAAGTTTTTTTGGATTTTTTTGAGAAAATGAATATGATAGGTGGGTTCTCTATTTTATCCCGATCCAAAAATATGCACAAATTTATCCTCACCCTCCTCATTGGTTCCCTGTTTTTTTGGACCGGATTATCAGTGAGTTTCGCTGCTGATCCGACCATAACAACCGATTTCAATGGTGAGCTTCAGATAAAAGGAAAAGATAATCCTGCTGCTTGATATCAGTATACATTACCACCTCAGGAGTGAGACGCTACGAATGATAATTCACTCGGATGAGGTTCGAGTGGTGGAAAAGATGATCTGATGAGTACGGATTTCCGGTTGGATCCGAATGGACTCAGTCCATCTGAGAAGCGGTATACGGGTGGTTTTAAGGCAAATATGACAAGTCTCCTCAAAAATATCGGCAATATCCTCCTGATCGCGACATCCACAATCGCGGTTCTCTCGATCGTGGTCGGAGGGGTTATGATCGCGACGACCGGTCCGTCGGATCGTGCTGCGAAGGGGAAGACAATTATCACGCTCAATATCATCGCGATTTTCGTCGCGCTGTTTTCTTATTCTCTCATCCGACTTGTCTCATGGATTATCGCCGCATAAAAAATCTCGGTGTTATAATACTCATCGTCCTTACCTTTGGTATGATAACGGTTTTCGCTGATAATCTCCCGAAGCCCGAGAAGATGGGGCTCCCGTTTGAGAGTACATCTGATGCGACGATGCCTATCGTGAAGATCATCAAAGAGTCGATCAAGTATGTCGGTATCCTCGCGATGTTGGCGCTCTCCTGGTGAGGGATCCAGTTCCTCATCTCTTATGGGGCTGACGAGAAGGTGAAAAATGCCAAAAATACCATTATCTATTCGCTTGTCGGAGTCGTCCTCTCAATCACTGCCTACGCGATCGTCGACATCGTCAATAGTATTACTCTCTAATTTTTTGTATATAATGAAACTGCTCACAACCATATCTCTCGTCTGCATCCTTGTTTTCTCTTGTGTCGCCGTGATTTTCCCGACGTATGCCATCTCACAGAGCGAGATGCTCGTATGAGGGGGAGAAAATAGTGCGAATGCGAGCACAAACGTGACTGTGAAAGATAATTTCCTCAAAACGATAGAACGATATATGATCGGACTTCTCGGGATTATCACCGTTTCTGTATTCTTGTTTATTTGATATAACCTTTTCACGGCCAAAGGTGATCCGGAAGCCTTCAAAAAAGCATGGATAGCCCTGATTTATGCCGGTGTTGGCCTGGCAGTTATGCCACTTGCCTATATCGTCGTCAAAATTGTCACCGGATTCACATTCTAACCTTTCTTTTTTATGCGCAGTGAAACAAGTACTCCTGGGGTACGCAGTAAAACAAGTACCCTTGGGGTGAAAAAAATTCTCTCATTTTTATTTCTCTCCGTTCTCTTCTTTTCATTTTCTTCCGTCTTTGCCAATTGTGAATTGAGAGGCGATGATATAGCGGGGAGTCTGCGTGGATGTGCACCGACCGGATCGGTGACATCGGATGATTATAGTCTCACCTGAGGAGCGAGAGAAAAAGTGATACGCATCACGAACCAGATTATCATCGCGGGGTCGATCCTCTCGGTTGGAGGGGTTGTTTTCGCAGCGATCCTCTATATCGGCGCGCTTGGGGATGCTGAGAAAGTCAAGAAAGCCAAAACATCCCTCCAATTCGCCATCGCAGGATTCGCTGTCATGCTCCTCTCTTTCCCGATTGTGAATGCGATAATTAATCTCATATATTCTCTCGGATAGAGAACTTCCGAAAAAAACTCGTTCGTACATATCTTTTCATTTTTTCTATGCCTTTTACAAAAACCGACTCCATCAAATTTGGAGCCTATTCAATCCTGTTTCTTCTCCTCTTTTTCGGATACAATACCGTCTCTTCGCCCTATTTTGAGACGACATTTGATTCGGCCTCGATTACGAATGTAGAAATGCCTATGCAGACTCAAGAAACAGTCACAGAAAAAATCATCAGAAAAAATATCCCTACTATCAAAAAACAGCCGATAATAGAAAAATTTACTATCGCCTTCAATCCAGAATATATCCATATCGACGCAGGGATACTCCAGAAATTAGAGACACAAATCAATTCTGCCTATTTTCAATCAAAAGTAACTCCCTTGAATCTCCTCATCGATACGGAGCGCAAAGAACCCCGCGGGCAGGTGGTGGGCAATAAACTCATTCTCTCTTCTCAGATATCCACTGATTCCGAACGGATAAAGGTCTTCGTCCATGAGCTTGGACATATTATCGATATTTATTACCTCCACAAAGGGCTTATATGAGATCCATCCGATCGATTTTATGGTATTTCTTGGGATTCCTATAACGTGAAGAAAAAAGGAATGAAAATGGGGGATTTCGTCTCCGGATACGCCCTCTCCAATAAATACGAGGACTTCGCAGAATCATTTTCTTTTTATGTTTTTCATAATGAAGATTTCGCTGCTCGAGCGGTGAAAAATACCATTCTAAGCAAAAAATATGATTTTTTCAAAAAGCATGTGTTTGATGAAGATGAATTTATTGGTACGTCTTTTGGCAATGGAGTGCTCAAATCATACAATTGGGACACAACTCGAGTTCCGATAGATATGAAAAAATATTTGTATTATATCAAATAATGGATATACTGTGTACAGTTCTATCTAAATGAAAGTAATTTTCTATTTATTTGTATTTCGGAAGTTTCGAGGACTGTTTGAGTCATCAGATAAGAGACGAGTTCCGCAGAAACTGGAGAATTCAAAAAAATAGAAAATAAAAATGTAACGTATATAAAATATATAATTGGTAGCTTTGGAGTGAAAGAATCTTCATTGTAAGCTGTTAATTATCCTCCTTTTCATTCATTATTCATTTTTTTTCGAGTATTTTTCTCTTGTTTTGCTGAGGAAAAATGATTATTGTGCTGTCTATATAACAGTATTTCTATTTTTTTACCTTCTATTTATTCCCTATGTCATGATCTCACGATGGTTTTTTCCAAGAACTCGAAGAAGAAATTTCTTTTGGACCCAGTAATACTAACAAGCCGGTACCAACACATGTACCACCTCGACAATCTATTCTTCATACACCTACGCCCGTAGCTCCACGTACACCCACCCCATCCGTATCTCCTCGACAGGATGCAGTTCGCGAAGTTCGCGAAGTTCGCGAGACTCCTCAGAGGTTCTCAAAGGCCGTGCCCGAGAGGAAACCAGCTCCACGTCCTCAGGTCGAGAGTGGTGGGAGAATGCGTCCCGATCACATCAAAGAGGCACGAGACCAGATGAGCACGAGCGGCGTTGCAGTGATACTTTTCGTCGTTGATGAACATACCAGAACCCTCGTGAGGCCGATCAAACTCGAGACCCGAGGACTCGCTGGACTCGATGAGGTTCGAGAAATGCACCGACTTATCATCAAAGCGGTGAGACAACTCTATGAAGAAACTATCGCAGATATCCCAGATATCGAAGACAAGGATCTTATTAAAATTATCAAAAAAGACCTCGGAGCTATCATCGTTTCCAAATTTCGTCGTGATCCTATGATTGTTCCTGTGTTAGTCGTTGTTTAATAGGAATCCCCAATAAAAACTCAAACTTCATTTTTTCAATTTAATTATTAATCACTTTTTTATGATACAAAAATCAAATAGATATTCGCACGACAGGAAAAAAGACTTCTTCAGTAAGCCACTTTTTTCCCAGAATGCCAAAGAAATCTCTTTCCCAGGAGGGAGTTATCTTTTCCCTCCCAATCGGAGGAATCGCAAATCTTTCCCATTCCTCACGCCCCAACAGGCGATCCGCAGACAGGCTGCTCCGATCGAACATCGACCGAAACCGATCGAGCCAGATACGCTTCGGATTATCCCATTTGGTGGACTCGAACAGGTCGGGATGAACTGTATCGGATTCGAATATGGGAGCGAGATCCTCGTCGTCGATATGGGACTCCAATTCCCGGATCAGTATCAACACGGTATCTCTTGTAGCATCCCTGATCTCTCGTATCTGAGGAATAAAAAAGTCGTAGGAGTGGCGATCACCCACGGGCATATCGATCATATCGCTGCTATCCCATACACGATGCAACAGCTCGGCAAAAATACTCCCATCTATGCCACACCTATGGCATATGAGCTCATCAAATTGAAACAATCCGAGCTCAACTATGATCTCACACAACTGACCGAATACACCCGCAATAAATCTATCCAGATCGGGAAGAATTTCCTCGTAACACCTTTCACGGTTGACCATTCTATCCCGGATTCCGTTGGACTCCACATCCAGACGCCAGTTGGCGCATTCGTCCATACGGGTGACTGGAAGTTCGATCGCAAACCACTCCCATTCCGCCCCTCTACCGATTACGACCTCCTCAAAAGTTTCGGAGATCGTGGAGTGCGCGCTCTTCTTTCAGATAGTACCAATGCCCATCTTTCGGGTTCTTCTATCTCCGAATCCGAAGTCATCGAATCTATCGAGGATATCTTCGCTGAGGCAAAAGGACGAGTCATAACTGCGACATTTTCATCGATTATCGATCGAGTTATGGTCATCATCAGTACTGCCGAGAAATTTAACCGTAAGGTGGTTCTCCTTGGTCGCGGGATGAATAATTATACCGAAATCGCTATCAAACTCGGCTATGCCAAGCCAAAACCAGGAACTCTCATCTCCATGGAGGAAGCAGACAAACTCCGAAATGATCAGGTTACCATCTGTTGTACTGGAGCTCAAGGAGAGCGTTATGCCGCTCTCATGCGTATCGCCACCGGAGAATCCCGAGACACGACTCTCCGACCGACAGATACGGTTGTTTTCAGTTCTTCTGTTATCCCAGGGAATGAACGATCCGTACAAGGACTCTTTGATATCATCATGTCTCAACAGGTTCGTATCTATCAGTACAAAGAATCTGAAATCCATGCCGGAGGACATGCCCGAGAAGAGGATACCAAGAAAATGATCTCCCTCATTCGCCCAGAGATTTATATGCCTATCTACGGATATCCGCACATGCTCCATGGGAATGCACGCAATGCTTACCAAGTTGGATACACACCAGACAAGGTAATCATCGGTACCAATGGACAGGTTATCGAATTTACTAAGGATTCTCATCGAGTGACCGACTCCTTCGTCCCACATCGACTCATAACGGTTGATGGGAATATGATCGGATACACCAAAGAAGATACCCTCCATGACCGATACCAGCTCTCTGTTGGAGGATCAGTCATTGTCTCTATCGCCAAGAAACCAGGAGGATATATCTTCCGATTCTCTTGTATCGGACTCCCAGATATCTCCGAGTTCCCTCGTCTCCAGAAGAAAATCGAGGATCTCCTCAATGATGCCCTCCGTGGCGATATGTCCCGCTACAAAGATGCTGACCACTTCAGGAAAGTCATCGGCAAGAAGATTGGAGACATTATCTTCACCGACCTCGCCAAAGAACCGATTGTGGTTGTGTTGGTGCATTAAAAATCAATCAAAAAAAATCTCTCCCGACTCGGGAGAGATTTTTTTATTTTCTTTTTATGAATCGTACCACCCTCAAAACCATCCACCATCACCTTTTCACGATATATATCTGACTCTCGGGCCACTGCTTGGTCTCGGGGGTCAGTTTGAGTTTGAAGTCGGTAACTCAGGCGAGATGAGAGTCCTTGCTGTCTGGAGCGGCGATACCGAGGAAGTCGAAGTTGTCGCATCCGCGGTTTCTGGCTTCGCGGATCATCTCCCACTGGAGAAGATAGGTTGCCATATATTTGCGTTTGGCATTGTCGGAGCTGGAGGCTCCGTAGTAGTAGAGGGCAGTATTGCCGATGAAGACGAAGATTCCCGCGGCGATAATTTCCTCTTCTCTGGTTGCAAATGAGAGTCCACCGAGTTTGTTTTTGTCGAGGTAGGCGAGGAATGTCTCGAAATAGGTGGGCGAATTGGCAGCGAAACGGTCTCGTTCGGTCGTTTCTGTGAGGAGGCGATAGAAAATATCGATATTCTCGGGAGTGGATGGGACTTGTGTGACAGTAACTCCGGATTTTTCGGCGATGCGTATATTGTATCGACCTTTTTGCTTCATACGAGCGAGAATCGTTTCTTCATCTTGTGTGAGATCGATTACGGCCGTATATTTTTCTATGAAATCCTTGTAGTGTCCCACCTTGAAACTTGGGAGCGAGAGAGGGGAGAGTGGTTCTGTCTGGACGAAAACAACCTGCTCTTTTTTCGCGAGTTCCTGCATTGCCCGAGAGAGAATCTCGTTACTTTTCTTATTATCCTGTCCGACGGGTCAGGCGATAACAAAAAACCCGTATTGTCCGAGACCGATGGTTCGTTTCTCGAGGAGAGCGTAGGCCAGGAGATTCTTTTTCTCATATATCCCGATGAAAAAACTCTGAGTGGCATATCCGGTTTCTCGGAGCATGAGCTGCCATTCGACGGTCTGCCAGATGGGACAATAGGGGAGTGTGGCGAGGAGATGCGAGATATCTTTCTTGATATTGGTCGGGAAATTGCGGGATATTTCGAGTATGGTTGGGAACATAAAGTTGGGTAAAAAATATCGTATATAGGACATAAGTCTATGGAAAAAACTTTTTTTGCAATTTAAATTTGCAAATAAGGGGAAAGTTTGCTATAATGAGAAGCATATCCTATTTCATTTTAATTTATATACACCTATGAACACGCCTATAGACATCAAGAAAAAGTCCGTCGGAGCCGTTGAGATATTTGAATTTCACGGAGAGCTCGATGAGACCAACGCAGACAAAACCTTCACGGCTATCTATAATACCATCGGAGATTTCGCTGGTAAAAAGGTTATTTTCAATCTCATGGGATTGAAATACCTCAATAGTAAAGCCATCGGATATATCGCCGATATCTTCTCCAACATCGAAGATGGGAACGGAGCTATGTATATCACCAATATGACCGAAGAGGTCAAAGATACTCTCGAACTCGTTGGTATTACTTCTATCATCAGTGTTACTGATACCGAAGAAGAGGCTCTCGCAGCACTCGGAAATTAATCGAAATTCCCAAATCAAAAAAATTCCGGATATTCCGGAATTTTTTTGTGTCACTTTTTTGCTTTTTATGAGAAAATAGGATATGATAAAAGAAGTTATATTTTAATCTCATACATTTTATGACAACTCCTATCGTATCTCATGAACTCGCCTCAAACGAGTTAATCCAGCCAAAACTCCCGCCACTCCAGAAAGCTCCAGAGTCTCCAAGTAATGGGATGGTTTTTGCGAAAGGAAAAACGGATGCGACTCGTTCACTCGAAGGTGTTGTCGATCCTATCCGTGCCGATCTTGAAACTCTTCGTGGTCTCCAAAAACTCAATCCAACCCCAGAACGTGAAAAACAGATTTTCGACCTGGAACGCAAGAGAAATCGTCATATGACTTTTGCCCTCATTCAAAAACAAGGAACTGAGGAGCAGAAGAAAATCATCGAGAAACGAGGTTCTTTCGATGAACTCAAGGCTTCAGATGCCCTCTTCCTCAAGAAGAAATGAGCCAATATTGCCAATCTCTTCTTGGTCAGAGAAAAAGATGCAACGGCATCTATTTCTCCAGATACCATGAAGGAGGCAGATAGTTTCATCGTCAATTTCTGAGAAAATAAAAATATCAATCATGTTATCGGAGCCGGAGATATCCTCCCACCGACCGTGAGTCGTGTCCGAATCAATGGAGTCGAAGGAGAACGAAAACATTTTCCGCGTCCCGGGTACTACGATGCCAAGGGTAAATATCTCCCAATTTTCGATGGTGACAAGCTTGAGGTGGTGAAGATCGGAGAAGTAGACGAAAAGACACTCCAGGAAGCAAGAGATAGTGATGATATATGGCTCCGAGAACGTCGTATCGAGGATATGATCGATACCGATGGGAAAGCACTCACGGATCTCCCAGAGGATACAGGATTAGAAAAGGAAGCACAAGAGGAAATCAAGCAGAGAAAAGAAATCCGTGAGAGTATCGGTACGATGCGAAAAGGACGGTTTTTCGGGACAACCAACAAGCCTATTTCAGAGACAGTCAAAGCACTCAAGGATCTCAATGTAGCTGACACAAATGCACTTCTGAAGAAAGTATTCGGTGAATGACCAGGAACAGAACTCCTTATCACTATAGATGATGGATCGACCGTGGCAATCAAGCGAATGATTACTCTTGCATATCACGAGGGTGGACTTATGTTTGGAAGAACAAATGAGGCTGCTATACAAGATAGGGCTACGGGAAAAATTATTCGAAATAAAAATACTGGACTTGATATAGGTACATTTCAGATGCATGGAACATCAACATCGGAGGCTGTAAACAAATATGAATCCTGATTACAGGCTTGAATAAAACTCGCCAATGGTAAAAAAATCACCGTTGATTATGAGAAATTAAAAGAGGATCCAGCACAACGTGATCTTATTGCACATCTTTGATATATTCAGTCACAAAGGGGTGGCGCCGAGACTTTTGCAAGACTCCGAGATCCATCACTCATGGATGATGAGGTTATCGAACTCATGCATCATGACATCCAATGAGGTATTGATGCCATAGGGAAAAGTGTTGTTGCTCAAGTAAATAATACGAAGATTGACCTCGAACAAATCCGGGCTGCCTAAATTAATTTTCATTTCACAAAAAAACAAGGGGTTGCAACCCCTTGTTTTTTTGTGAAATATTTTTTATTCTTGCTATTTTCATAAAAACTCTATAATTATCAGTTACTATCACTTATTGTCAAGCATATGCGCATCACATCGAGGATTCTCACATTTCTGTTATCCATGAATATGCTCTGGACTTCTGTTTTTGCGGCCTCTCCTCTGGATATTTTCTCCAAATATCTCCCGGATATCGCGGTCACGAATGTCTATCAGGAGACGAGATTCATATATATGAGAGTGTGTAGTGTGGGCGGGGCACTCAATAGTTCTGAAAATACCCTCACCCTCGCTATCAAAAAACTTGATGGACGGATCCTCTCCAAAACTGTTCCCATTGTATGGGGAGCAGGCAGTTGTGATGATTTCCAAGTTGCCTCGATCGGAGAGCTCGGGATCACGACATCTATGAGGTATAGTATCGCTGTCGGAGCACTCATCCCAGGTGGGAGAGCTGAGAAAACAAAGGATAATAATAAAATAACACGGACACTGGATATCACATATCCGTCAAAATATATTACACCTTCCACATCGACTACATACTCCAATACAAATAACAGCTTCCTCCCCTATTGTACGTCAGCCAATAATTACTGCAATAACTATTATTACAGTAATTATACGAACATAAATACGCCTCGTCGTTGTGATGAAGACAATAATTATTGTAATGACTATTATAACTATAACAATAATTACTACTGTAATTCGGGTAACAATTATTGTAACAATTACAATTATAATTACAGTAACAATTACTGTAATTCGACGAATAATTATTGTAACAACTATAATTATAATCAGAATTATAATCAAGGCTACAACAGTTATTGTAACAGCAATAACAACTATTGTAATAACTATAATTACAATTACAACAGCGGTAACAACTACTATTGTAACTCCTCAAATAATTATTGCAACAACTATAATTATAATAACAGCAATAACTACTGTAATTCGAGCAATAACTACTGCAATAATTACAATTACTACCAGAATTATAACCAGAACTACAATTACAACCAAAATTACAATAACTCCTGTAATCTAAGCAATAATTATTGTAATAACTATAATTATAACCAGAACTATAATTATAATCCAAACTATAATCAGGTTACCAATTGTACGTCGGCGAATAACTACTGCAATAATACCACGTACTGTAATTCGGGTAATAATTATTGTAACAATCAGAATTACAATCAGAACTATAATTACAACTATAATTACAACAACTACAACAATACATACTGCAATTCGGGCAATAACTACTGTAATAATTATTACTACAATCGTTAGAACAAGCCGAGTTGTCCTGTAGAGACGCGGTTAATCGCATCTCTACTACCAGAGAGATAGGCCTCGATTCGTTCGAGGTCTTTTTTGAGATCGAATCCGATGACTTCATAATCTCCAGCGATGAGTTCTTTTAGGAAATCATGTATATCAATCGTTTTGGTTTCAAATGTGTATATCTCATCGCCCGAGAAATAGAGGCTCCCGCCCGCGAGCGAGAATCGATCGCCATAGGTGGCGATACTGATTTTTTTTGTATTCTCCAGTAGAGACGCGATTAATCGCGTCTCTACATCGCCAAGAATGGGAATTTCACGCAACCCGAGAGATGAAAAATCTTTGGTCTGTACGTGCTCTTTTGGCATGAGTGAGCGGAAATCGTAGTGCGCAAAAAAATCAATAACCGATCCGGTGAGGAATTCTCGTGAATTGAAGGCGTGATCTTCGAGAGAGAAATGGTCGAGTGGTACATTGATATCAATGGTGGCAAGTTGTTTGCTCACGAAGGCGATCTCTCGATTCGTTTCGAGGATTTCACGAGCCTTACCAGTGATATGTTCGATATTGGCGTAGATATTCTCAAGATCGCCGTATTCGTTGATGAGGGATTCTGCCTTTTTGGGACCAAATCCAGGGATCCCGGGGATATTGTCCGAACTATCCCCGCAAATGGCGAGATAATCGACGATGTGTTTCGGATCGACTCCGAATTTCTCTCGTGCCTCTGCCGTATGAAACACTTTATGTTTCATCGTGTCGTAGATCGCGACATTGCCATCGATGAACTGGTAGAGATCTTTATCTCCCGAGAGGATGAATATATTGTTTTCTGTATTTTTTCATAAATCCTTGACGAGCGTCCCGATAATATCATCTGCCTCGAATCCGTCTACTTTGAGCGGTTGTATTCCCATCGTATCGAGCATCTCCATGATGATGGACTCTTGGATGCGGAGATTATCGGGCATACGATCGCGTGTGCCTTTGTAGTCGGGATAGAGTTCCATACGTGCCTTGCTCCGAGAGTCAAGCGTGAGTATGAGATAATCGGGTTTATCTTCCGTATGGAGAGCCGTGAGGATTTTGGCCATACCAAAAACCGCATTGACGGGCGTCCCATCCTTGAGAGAAAACGGCGGGATAGCATAAAAAACTCGATAGAGGAAATTGTAGCCATCGATGATGTAAATTTTACGCATACTATCCAATATTAAGGAAAACCGTTCCTTCTACTTCGAAATCACTCTCCTTGGTTTTGTATTTCTCAACCGCTTCGATATTCTGTCCGAGCGTGGTGAGGAAGAGGGGAGCCTCTGGTCCGTAGGGGATAACCATGCGAGTTTCGAGATTCTCGAAAATCTTCGTCGCGTTTTTGTCACCCGGGAGGATGAGGATGTCGATATTCCCGAGGAAATCGACGACTTTTTCGGTGATCTCAAGCGTATCAGTCGGTACATAGGCGACATTTTTCCCTTCGACACGGAGTGTGAAGAGACATTTTTCTTGGATTTCGTGAAATGTCACGAGGAATCCGGATTTCTCGTATTCTCCTGGGAAATCGATAACCATCCCGTCAAGCGTGATAGAGGTCGGAGAAGAGAAAGTAATCTCTTTTTTATCAGATGTTATGACAATCTGATCATTTTTACTGGTAATTTCCATAAAAATTAAGAAAGTTAAGATTTAAAGGTACCGGTACCAGAGTAGAGTACCGGTACCTATTCAGGATTTACATATATTGTATGTTTTTTTTCACGAAGCCATATATATCTGGCTTGATGAGTGGGTTTTTGAGCTCTTCGACGGAAAACCATCGAAATCAGAGGAATCTTTCGGCTTTGCGGGGTATGGGATCTTTGGACCCGTGATATTTCACGAGGAAAAGATAGACATCTTTTTCTACAACAGGATTTCCTTCCTTGTAACTGGCGATATAACTGTAGTTGATTTTCGACATAAACTTGATGATTTCAAGTTCTTCGATATCAAGATTGGTTTCCTCGCTAATTTCTCGGAGAGCTGTATCTTTTGCAGTTTCTTCAGTTTCCATCTTTCATTTCGGTATGACGAAAACTCATTCACCTCGTGCATTTTCCCATTCTAGGAGGAGTACTTGGATCTTCCCTTTTTGCTTACGATAGACGATTCCTCAGGAGCTTTTTTCGAAAATTCGAGTCATGCTCTTGGGTATTACGAGTATATAAAATCCCGGGTACTATAGTGATTTTTTTCGAAAATACAAAAAATAAATTATTTCTATTTGATTTTTTCCGAGTTTTTTGTATTCTAAGAGAGAATTAATAGCATTTCTGGAAATTATCTCAAAATTCTTAACCAAAGGTTTCTCTTATGCGCTTTACTATAGACACCAAAATACTCAAAGAAGCTATAGATATCGTGAGTCACGCGAGCACGGGTGGTGGGATGACTCCGATACTCGAAAATATTCTCATAAGTGTCCAGTACAAAAAAGTCGTCCTCACGGCCAATAATCTGGAGATGGCAATGGAATACGTCATCGACTCGGGGGTGGATATCGAGATGGAAGGGAACTTCACGGTTTCTTCGAAATTCCTCTCCTCGTTTGTATCCCTCCTCTCCGATGCTCGTGTGAGTATCGAGCTCCTCTCCGGTGGATCCCTCCAGTTCACGACTCCGAGCTCCGAAACCAAGATCAAAGGGATCGAAGCTTCCAAGTTCCCCCTCATCCCCGTTTTCAAAGCAGAACAACCATTCCGGATCGCATCCGGAGACCTCAAAAAAGCCATTGATCGGACACTCTTCTCGACTGCCGAGGGCAATATCCGTCCGACACTCGCCGGAGTGTATCTCTCTCTCAAAGAAAAAACAGCAACGTTTGCCTCAACAGACAGTTTCCGACTCTCGGAGTTCATCCTCTCTGGTGCGGTTAATGTCACGGAGTCAGTATCGATTATTATCCCCAAGAAAACCGCTATGGAGCTCGGTCGCATCCTCCCAGAAAATGCTCCGGTCGAGCTTTTCCTCAGTGAAAATCAATTCCTCGTCGTGTTCGGCAATATCAAAGTATTTTCCAGACTCCTCAATGGACATTTCCCAGACTATCGTAACTTCTTCCCGAAGGGATACTCGACCAAAGGAGTCGTGCTCCGCAATGATCTCATCATCGCCCTCAAACGAGCCAACCTCATCACCAAAGAAAATAACTACAACACTCGTATCGCCTTCCACTCTGAGTCCGGTCTTGAGATATCCACAGGGGACACTGAGATAGGAGCGGGCAATATCCGCATCGCTGCCTCTGTCGAGTGAGAAGATGCCATCATCGGACTCAACTCCGCCTACCTCCTCGAAGCTCTCGGGGTCATCCGAGATGATTACGTGAGTATTGACTTCGAAACCAATCTCTCTCCGATTATGCTCAAGTGAGTCCCAGAAACCGATGGTAAGAGCACATATCGACATATTATTATGCCACTCAAGATTTAATTTCCCGTTCAAATATTTTTCTATGCAACACAAACTCACCACACTCAAAACTGAAGTTTTGGCTCAGATTTTGAGTCTTACTGCACAACAGGATATCATCGACTACCGCAATGCCATCACGGGTAAAAACGGGACTTTGACCGAGATCCTCAAGGGGATCAAGGATCTTTCTGTAGAAGAAAAACAAACCATCGGGAAACTCAGCAATGATGTCAAAGTTGCAATACTTGCTGCTTTTGATGAGCGGATAGCTGAAATTAAAAAAGCTGAGATTGCTGAAAAACTGGCAAGCGAGTTCGAGGATGTCACTATCCCAGTATCACAGGATGCAGGACACCACCTTCACCCGATTACTCGTACCCTCATGCAGATCGAGGACTCTTTCAAACGTATGGGATTTGATTGTTATGAGTCCAATGAGGTCACGACCGAGTACTGGAATTTTGACTCGCTCAATGTCCCAAAAACACATCCAGCTCGTGATATGCAGGATACCTTCTGGCTTGAAGGGACCGGGAATGTTCTCTCGACACAGACATCTAGTATGCAGAATATCCTCATGAAATCAAAGTGAGTTCCCGTGAAAGCGATTATCTCCGGACGAGTCTTCCGTAATGAAGATATCGATGCCACTCATGAAAATACGTTCTATCAGGTCGAAGGAATGGTCATCGATGAACACATTACCCTCGCCAATCTCAAATATACCCTTCGCACGATGCTCTCCGATATTTTCGGTCGAGAAGTTTCTATCCGTATGCGACCGGGATATTTTCCATTTGTTGAGCCGGGAGTAGAGGTGGATTTTTCTTGTCCATTCTGTAATGGTACTGGATGTAAGATCTGTAAGAAAAGCGGATGGATAGAGTTCCTCGGCGCTGGGCTTATGCATCCAAATGTCCTCAGAGAGTGAGGTATCGATCCAGAAAAATATACCGGTTTTGCCTTCTGATTTGGCCTCAATCGTCTCGTGATGATTAAGTACGGAATCAATGATATCCGCTACTTCCAGAATCCGAATTTGGCGTTTTTAAAGCAGTTTTAAAATCAAGTATATCTACAAAATAATCCTCCTTTCATAATTGTAATTCAAAGGATTATTTTTCTAAAAAGGGGATTATTTATTCAGGCCATCCAGCATAGATAGTAGCATTTCTAGGGTCTGAAGTGTCTCTAACAGAGAGTCCATCCAAATTAACACAAGCGGTCCTAGTCCACCATTCTGTACTTCAACAAGTACAATCCTGAGGATATGTGACTGTACACCATTCCTTGCCATTATATATTCAAGGACATGGTGCACAATTGCCAGATGTTATAAAGATATTTCATAATGAGTTAACCGTCGCTTGGAATATTGTATTTGGAGAAGTAGGGGTATACGTTACAGATATAGTTCTTCAAGCATAGGCTTTCATAAGCTCTCACTTTCCACCTCCAGAAGTGAAACTTGTAGTACTTCCACCATTCACGCAGGTAAGCGTTCCATCACTCCTTATAGATTGAACTACATTAGTTCCTGTACAGCCGGTCGTAAACATTTTAGTGAAATATGATGTGAATTTCCCTCCAGCTATTTCTCCTGTTGGAGGTATACTTGGATAAGATATAGCGTAAACGATTCCAGAAACTATAAGTATAGTTGTGAATGTTGAGAGTATAAATTTTGGTATTTTCATGGAAAAGAAATTAAAAATTATTTTGTTGATATTTTTTTGGTCTTCCTTCCTCCTTATTTATTTAAAATTTTTAAAAAGTGAGAAAAGTATAGCAGATTTGTGAAAAAATACAAATTTTTTGTAACTTCGATTTGCAATTTCCCCCCCTTTCTATATAATCCTCGCGTCCAAAAACTACAAATTGGGAGAAAGCCTCAAAAACTTTCATTTGGACCAATTTATTTTCTATTATCATTTTTTATGAAAAAGCATGGAAAGAAGTACAATCAGGCAATCGCCTTGGTTGAGAAAGAACGTATTTATACGGTAAGCGAAGCGGTTGAGCTCCTCGAGAGGACCAATACGGTCAAGTTCGATCCGACGGTTGAGATTCACTTCAATCTCAATATCGATCCGAAATACAGCGATCAGATGATCCGATCGACGATCATGCTCCCACACGGGAGTGGGAAGGCTGTTCGAATCGGGGCATTCACCGATATGGGGAATGAAAAAGAACTCATGGAACTCGGTGCAACAGTTGCTGGTGGGGATGATCTCCTTGATATGGTTGCGAGTGGCAAAATAGAATTCGATATCGCTATCGCGGCTCCCGCTATGATGCGCAAGATGGGGAAGGTTGCGAAAGTACTCGGACCAAAAGGGCTCATGCCAAATCCAAAGACGGGAACGGTAGGAGATAATCTCGCCTCTATCATCAAAGAGATTATGGCTGGTAAATTTGAATTCAAAAATGACAAACAGGGGAATGTTCATTCACTCGTTGGGAAACTTTCATTCGGGAACAAGAAGCTCGCAGAAAACATCGAGTACTTCTTGCAGAAAATCCGCGATGTGAAACCTACCGGACTCAAGTCTGGAGCTGCGTACGTCAATTCTGTCTATGTGTGTAATGCTATGGGACCTTCCATTAAAATCAATTAAATCTGAAATCAAAAAAATTCTCTGAGTATTCAGAGAATTTTTTTATTGATTTTTCTGGGTTTTGCTATATGCTCCTTGTATCTATTTTTTTCATCCAGTTATCTATGAAGGCAGTCAGTTGGAATGTAAATGGGGTACGATCTGTTCTCACGAAAGGATTCCTCGAATACCTCGCAACAGAGAATCCGGATATCATCGGACTCCAGGAGGTGAAGGCAACCGAGGAACAATTTCCGGCTGGCTTTGATCTTCAGTCGATGGGATACCATATCTACTGGAATGCCGCAGAGCGTAAAGGATACTCTGGGACGGCCGTATTTAGCAAAGTGGAACCGATTTCTGTTAGGTATGGACTCGGTATGAAGGAACACGACCAAGAGGGACGGATTATCACCCTCGAATTTGAGAAATATTTTTTCGTGACCGTTTATACGCCGAATGCGAAATCCGAGCTCGAACGTCTCGAGTACCGACAACTCTGGGATTCCCTCTTCTTTGACTATCTCAAACGACTTGAGGTTGAGAAGCCTGTCATCGTCTGTGGAGACCTTAATGTCGCCCATCAAGAAATCGATCTCACCAATCCGAAACCGAACCGATGAAATGCAGGATTTACCGATGAAGAACGAGCCGGATTCGGTCATTACCTCGCCAATGGATTCATCGATACCTTCCGTCACTTTTATCCCGATAAAACGGGCGAATATACCTGGTGGAGTAATTTCTTCAAAAGTCGGGATCGCAACATCGGTTGGCGCATCGATTATTTTCTCATCTCGGAGAGATTGGTAACAAATCTTAAGTCTGCCTTTATTCGTCAGGAGATCAGGGGATCCGATCATTGCCCCGTCGGAATAAAAATAGAAATATAAAGCAACTATATTTCGGAGACGCATCTACTTCCTTTCAAGACTCACTCACCGGTTACGGAAGAGTTCTTTTGCGATGGTGGCGAGGAGGGGGGAGAGATTCAGTCATTTGAGGACGATTTTTTGTCCGTATTCGTTGTTGCGTTTGGTGAAAATCTCACGATCAAAATAGAGCTCGATATCCGGGGTCTTGAGGATCTCGAGTTTATTTTTGAGTTTGTAGATGATATCCCGGATTCGTTCTTTGCTCGGATCACGCACCCAGAGGTGTACGAGCTCGCCATAGGGAGGATATCGAAATGTCTTGCGCTCGGCGAGGGTATGCACGAGGAAATCCCGATAATTCCCCTCGGTGATGTGTTTGATAAGGTCGGAACTCGGTATGTAGGTCTGGATATAGATATCGGAGCCTTTGCGCGCATTGTACGCGATATTGGTGTAGATTTTTTCCTCGATATCGTACTCCGGTACCGCCATCTCGGACTCGAGGAGAAGGAAGGCGACGAGCTCGATACCATCGATGGTGAGGGTATTCCCAAGCTCGGTCGAGAGGAGTATGGAGGCATTTTGGATCTCTTTGAGGCGTATTCCCTCGCTCCGCTTCTTGTCTGAGTCGATACGGGCGATGGGGGTATCTGGGAAAAGTTTTCTGAGATCGTCTTCGACCTTCTGTATACCGAAACCGACTCCGAGGAGATTGGTCCCATGACACTTGGGACAGGCATGTGGAACGGGGGTTTCGAAGGCACAATGATGACAGAGGAGTTTCTTTTCTGGAGCTGAGTGTACAATCATAGCGAGATCACAGCGGTCACAGAGGAATTGATACCCACAGTCCTTGCAGATGAGGGTCCTCGCTGATCAGCGACGATTAAAAAAGAGAAGGCATTTCGCTCCTGCCTCAATCGTTTCTCTCATTTTTTTTATGAGCTCATCCGAGAGGAAAGGAGAGGAACATTTCTCATAATTGAGATCAATGATGGTGAACATATTATTCGAGCTCAGACTTAATAAAACTCACGAAATCTTGGGCACTATCGAAATTATGATAGACAGAAGCGAATCGGATATACGCGACCTCGTCGATGTCTCGGAGCTTATGGAGGATATCTTTCCCGATACGCTTGGAGGTAATCCCTTTCTTATTTGATGCCCATTCACTCTCGAGCTCATTGATCATCTGCTCAATCTGTGCATGATCCATATTGCGCTTATTAAACGACATAAGGATACTTCGTTGCACTTTGGATCGGTCGTAGAGCTCTTTGGCTCCATCGGATTTCGTCACCAAGAAATTGATAAACTCGAGACGCTCAAACGTCGTGAACCGAGACTCACATTTCTCACATTCACGTCGGCGACGGATGGACTGGCCATCCTCGGTCATACGGGAATCGATAACCTTCGTATCAAGATTTCTACATTTCGGACAGCGCATAGGTGATTTAAAAGTTACAAGTTAAAGCTTCAACAATCTAATACTTCTTCTCTACCTTCACTCCCTCGAGATAGTACTCGATAATCTGGGTATATTTGAAATTGAGTTGAGTGGCGAGATAGGTGGCACCGATGCCGCTGATACCGACTCCGTGTCACTTCTGGGTATGCCCGACTCCGCCGGGGTCACTGACACTCTGGAAGTAGGGGATATCCTCACAGACGGTCGTCTTTGAGAGGGTTCCATTTGTGACGCGAGCTTGGCAGTATTCTTTGTAGGAGAGGGTTCGTCCGTTCGATTCGTTGAAATACCACACCTTGATGGGATCTCCGTGGTAAGTAACGAGTTGACCATTGGTCATGTCGACGAGCTGTCCGGCGAGTGGGGAGCGTTGCTCGTACCCATATCCGAGGTATTTCTGGAATTCATCGGGATTATCGGATCCGTCGTAGGGTTTACCGGGGAATTTCCGATTGGCGGGCTTGGTGTAAAAATACGCATATGACCTGGCAGCGGTGAGAATAGTTTTGATTTTCTCTTCGTTGTCGGTGTTGGAGACCTCGGCGAGACCGCGGAGATAGTCCTCGAGGGGGAGTTCATTGATGACGAGGAGTTTGCCACCTTCGTTTATAACCGTGATTTTGCCACGGAAAATATTGTCATTATACATCCCAGACGTGTCCCATGCCGGCTTTCGGTTCCAATTCGGGATGGCGACCAGTTTCGCACTGAGTGCGACTTTTTCGAACGGATATTTTTTCCCTCCGATAACAAGTGCGACTTTATCCGATCCATACGCCTCAAATGGGAGCTCGAGATTTTTGCGGAGTGTGCCGGAAAGTTTGGTCCCGAGAGAGAGGCGAGGGAGTGTGGTGTCGCCGGATTTGAGGCGGATGGTTGAACCGGTATAGGAGAGTCGGATACGGATAGTCGGTCACTTGGCGAGTGTCTGAGTCGGACTTGGGGTATTCGTTGCAGAAGCCACTTTGACTGACTGTATATTTATGTGGGTGTTTTCTCGATAGGCGAGACCTTTAGTAATCGTGTCTGTGAGTCGAGCATTTTGGACCAATGTATAGAGATTGCTTCCCGGACAGCTCGTGTACCCGACATCCTTATGCCCCGCGAGATTCGGTGTTTCGAAGTCCTTGATGAGACAATCGCTCGTCGTGCATTCCTTGTGTCCGATGGAAGTCTTGTGGAGGTCTATCCCGTATTTCGTAGCGAGATAGGCGACAACGGATTTAAGGGATTGCTCTTGCTCACTCACAACATTATCCGTCATGAAATTGCCCATGACACTGATCCCGACACTGCTTTTATTATTCCACATGGCATGAGCTCAGACGACATAATCACCACCGGCGCGTCCCTCATAGACTTGTCCTCGTTGTCCGATCAGGTAGTTGTACCCGATATCGCCCCAACCACGCACGACCGAATGATAGTAATAAATCCCACGGATGAGGGCGAGATCGTCCCTGTTGCTCCTATTGTCTTCTGCGGTATGATGGACGACGATCCGTTCGACTTTCTTGGTTTTCTCGATCGGCCAGACGAGTGGATGTCCATTCTCTTCTTCTGTCATATCGACGGTAGTATTTTGTTCCGGGAAATTGGTCTTCAGGTACATATTGATACTTCGGACTTTTTCCTCGTATTTGAGCGTGGATGCGGATTTTGGGATATCCTTCTCGGCCTCCATCTTGGCGTAGATGGGCTTCCAAGTTGGACTGTCGATGTATCGGAAGGATTCATCCGCTCACCAATCGGCTCGTTTGATGATATTGGTTGTATCGGTTGCCCCCTGTACTTGCGTCGGATCCCCGATAGCGATAGACATATGACTCGCCTCGGTGTCGAGACCGATGACCGATATGGCAGGGAGGAGAATATGTGATTTTATATCTATAGTATAGGTGAAAACATCCGTATGATCTATGAAAATGGGTTCGGTATAATAAAAACGATCATTGGAATCATTTCCGTCGGTATCGATATTGATGGTGATATTTTTTGCATTCGCTTGTCCCACAATCCGAATATCTTCGATGCTTAAGGTTCTCGGAATCTTGAGGGTGAACATATTTTTGGTCGTTGGAAAAATAGTCACGCCGTTGGCACGTTTCCAAACGGAAATGGGTTTATTCGCCAAAGAAAGGCTCGCAGTCGGTTCGAGAACATTTTCGAAATGGAGATTTTGTTGTATTTCTCCGGCACTGTAGGTGTATTTTTTCTCGATACGGAGGCTCTCTCAGATGGGTAAAAGCATCTGTGCGATGAGTACTAAGACGAGAATAATGGCGATTTTACGCATATTTTGAAAGGTTTATTTGCAAAAAAGAGGTTTGGGATTATAATCCGAATAATTACTAACTCTCCTATCATATGGTTTTACACGCAGAAATCAAGGATTTTACAAAAAAAGTCCTCCTCTTGGGCATACTGCTCTCGTTTCTCATCAATCTTCTTTTCACCTATACATCCTCTCTCGGAGGGAGTGCTGCCGCGGCTGGTAATGATGGAAAGTTTCGTCGAGCCGGAGTTCCGTATCTCGGGACGACCGGGGTGGCTATAGCGCTCAATATCGGAATGCAGGAGAAACTCAAGCAGGATACTCCTATTCACCTCTACGAAGACGTGATGCCAGTCGGGGAGATGCTCGCCGACAAATGAGTCGGGCGACAGAAACTCATCTCCAGCAATATGGTCGGAGCGAGCGAATACCTCAATGTCCTCCGGACCGATGTCCCGAAACTCCTCGACTCAGCGCAAGATCGTGAATCCATGCTCGAGAGTTTCCTCGATCAACTCAAGTACCGCTATACGTCAACTGATCAATACCTCACGACGCTCGGATCCCAGGCACGAGAGCTCCAAGGGGTCGTGACGACTTCTAATGCGTCTATCGAGAGCACCAAGACAGCACTCACAGCTTCCTACAAGAATCTCGATTATGACAAAACCGAAGAACTCCTCAATAATTATCTCGACGAGAAACAGAAAAATACCTACGCCAATACCTATCTCGTTTTCATCGGCAAATTCATCACAACCTATAAGACGATGAATGCCTACAACAAAATCCTCCTCGACACCATCATCAACAACAAAGAAGCCCTCATCAAAAGCTCCACCGTCGTCCTCCCAGACAGCGGAACCAACCTCATGAAACAACTCAATCTCGTCAAGACGGAAGCTGAGTGGAAGGCGAGACAGTAATTTTAATTTTCTTTTCTGGGACTATCATTAAATTTCCTTTTCTTTAATTATATAGGGGGATAAGGTGTTTTCTTTGCTTCGTTCCAAAAACG
>CAZCYU010000065.1:0-8108 GCA_964503165.1 uncultured Candidatus Peribacteria bacterium
CGTTGGTGATGAGGGCAAGTTCTCAGAAAACATCCCCGGGCCCCATTGAGCTGATTTTCTTGCCATGACGGAATACATCGACCGTACCCGATTCGATGAAGTAGGCCCGATCATCGGATTCGTCCCCTTCGGACATAATCGTGGTTCCCTCATCAAAATACATGGTTTCGGACATCATGATGAAGTAGGCTACCTCTTTCTGCGAGAGTCCCTCGAAGATATAGAGTTCTTGTTTATCTGGTTGCATAGGAGTTATTTTTAAGAAATACATAGTCCATCATACCATAAAAAAACATTTTTCGCAAACATTCCTTGCAAAATCCTCTTTTTGTGTACAATGGGCGCATAATTTTTCATAACAAAACATATGCGTATAGAAAATGTCACCCTCGGGTACGGACACAAGAATATCCTCAAGGATGTGAATATCAAAATCGAACCGGGAGAATTTGTCTTCCTCATCGGCGGATCCGGGAGCGGGAAAACGAGTTTCATCAAGATGCTCATCGGAGATCTGCGACCCAAGACTGGTACCTTCTCACTCCATGGCAAGGATGTGTATAAATTCAGCGAAAAAGAACTCCTCGCCTACCGGAGAAATATCGGCGTTATGTTCCAAGATTACAAACTCCTCCGCTCCAAAACCGTCCGCGAAAATGTCGCCTTCGCGATGGAAGTGAGCGGATACAAGGATGCCTATATCCTCCAGAAACTCCCCGAGATTCTCTCGCGGGTCGGACTCCTCCACAAAAAAGAAACGTTCGTCGAAACCCTCTCGGGTGGAGAAGCACAGCGTATCAGCGTCGCTCGAGCGCTCATCCACGATCCCGAGATCATCATCGGAGATGAACCGACCGGGAATCTCGATCCCCACAATGCTGCCGATGTCATCGATCTCCTCCTCGAGCTCAATAAGCAAGGCAAAACCGTCATCATCGCCACTCACGACGACCGCATCGTGAACCGCCTCAAGAAACGCGTCATCACTTTCAAGGATGGACGGATTATTTCGGACAAAGAAGGGGGTGGATACGAACTCTAATACTCAAAATATGTACCATCTCTATATCCTCGAATGTGCCGATTCGACGCTCTATACCGGGATCACGACTGATCTCGATCGGAGACTCGCGGAGCATAATGACTCGAAGCTCGGAGCCAGATACACGAGTGCCCGTCGTCCGGTCCGGCTCGTCTACTCGGCACGTTTCGAGAATCGCTCACTCGCATCCCGAGAAGAGTACCGGATCAAACAGCTCACTCGAGAAGAAAAAATAGCTCTTATCAATACTCTCTAAAAAAACGAAGATGCTCAATCACTCAGAAACACTCTCAGAAAAGTTCTTACGAAAGGGCTTTTGGCTCTATCTCTTCTCATTCTTGCTCGGACCGATGGGGTACATCGTCAAGATTATCCTCTCCAATGATCTGAGTGTTGAAGAGATTGGTATCCTCTACGGAGTCCTGAGTTTCGTCAGTCTCCTCGGAGTCTATCATGATCTCGGACTCACCGAGAGTCTCAACTATTTCCTCCCACGATTCATCGTAGAAAAAGACTGGACACGGTTCAAATCCCTCGTGGTCTACTCGATCACGGCACAGGTTATCACGAGCGTCCTCATCGGTGGAGTCTTATTCCTCTCATCCGGATGGCTCGCAGAGCATTATTTCCATGCCAAGGAAGCAACTCAGGTGATCGAGATTTTTTGTCTGTTTTTCCTCGGAATCAATCTCCATAATATCAATATCACCATATTTGGTGTGAGCCAAAATACCCGTCTCCAAAAAGGAACGGAATTCCTCCGAATGGTATTCGTCGTCCTCTTCACGCTCGGTCTCTATCTGGCTGATAATGGGAATCTCATTACCTACACGTGGACATGGATAGGAGGGGTTGTAGCTGGGATCATCCTCGGATCGTATTTCATGTATCGGTCCTACTATGTCCCATACCTGAGAGATGCCGAGACTATCTATGATACTGATCTCATCAAAAAGGTCATCAAATACGCCCTCTGGGTGATGCTCGCAGCCAATGTCGGGACGGTTCTCGGGCAGGTCGATATGCAACTCATCATCTACCTCCTTGGACCGAGAGATGCGGGGTATTATACCAATTATCTCAGCATCATAGGAATCCCTTTCGTCATCATCACGCCGATTATCGGCTTCCTCTTCCCGGTTATTTCCGAGCTCCATTCCAAAGGGGATGAGCATAAGATTAGCACCATCAAGACACTTTTTTATAAATATTTCTCCGTTCTCGGAGTTATAACAAGTATGTTTATGCTCGTTTTCTGAAGAGAAGTCGCGACGATCCTCTTCGGGGACAAATTTCATATGTCTGGGGTTATCCTCCAATACTCCGCGCTCTTTATCGTGTGTAATTTCCTCCTCCAAATCAACTTCCAGATACTCGCCGGGATCGGACGGATCCAGGAACGTGTCAAGATACTCGCGATCGGACTCCCGATCAATATCATCCTCAATCTCATCCTCATTCACTTCATGTGAGTGGCTGGATCCGCTCTCGCAGTCGGTCTCTCTTGGGTACCTATCTGGTACCTCTCCAATCGTGCGACTCGTATGTACTCCAACGGATTCGATGTCGGATTTTTCACGAAAAATCTCCTCCTCACGGTTATTATCGGTGGAGCTTTCTGGTATCTTGTCACTCCCCTTTTCGTGGGAATATCGAGGACCTATGGACTCGGTCTCGTAGGGATTATAGCAATGGTGACGATTATCCCTTTCATACTCATAAATAAACCCGAACTCCAACTCTTCGTCGGAGAACTTAAGAAACTCAAAAAGGGGAAGTAATTATTTTGCTATTATAAACTCGATATTGTCCGGGTTGTTTGAAACCCTCGTGAGCCAAAATGGAGAGAAGCTAATCTTCACATTCGCGATATTGTTGTCGTTGAGGAGGATAGATGTTGCCTCTTTGGGAGTAGATCCGACGATGAGATTCTTGAGTTTCTTGGTGAGATTATTGGAGGCATCCTCGAAATTATACGAGATAGTCGCGTCGAGCTCAGTGGTCGATTTCATAATAAAAGGTGGAGTCGTACTCTTGGAGAGGACATTGGTGATGCGGAGCGAGTCTTCATTGACCCCGATGAGCCTCTCGGTCCCGAAGAGGAGATTCTCATTGAGAATAGTCTTGAGGTAGAAAAGTGCCGCATCCTTATCATACACAAACGTCGATATTTTCATCGTACCCTGGAGCCCTACTTCTTCGATCTTGTCACCAACCTTGGCATTTTTGCTGAGGATAATATCGCCGGGTGTGTAGGTGATATTTTCATTGATCGGGAGTATGACATAGTTTTCACCGTTTTCAGCATTGGTCTTTTGGATACTTTTCTTGATATCTTCGAGCGCCTTATTTTTGAGTTTCTCAAGGAGGATGCTTTTAAAATTGGCGAGTTCTTTCTCCGTCAGGACGTGGATCTTCGGATCAACCCCTCCGGCGAAGCGAGCAAGTGCTTTGGCATAGATTTTATCACGATTGAATTTGAGTCCTGGGATGATGAGTGTGGACCCCTCACTGATATTCCCACGTTGTCAGGTGATATCCCCCTTGGTATCGTATACATCCGCCATGAGTGTCGCCTGAGTTTTACCGAGAACGGTTGCTCCCGAACTGGATCCGGATGGTGGGATCTTTATCCAATCGCTCGATTTGAACACAATACCGTCATCAGTCACGAAACGAGTATTGGGACGGAAAACCTGCTCCTGTCGGAGCTCATTGTAGATCTCGATCGTCCCGTAGGCATTCTTGGCGCTCATCTCATCGATGGTCGTCACATTGAACGTATAATCCAGTGGAACTTCCAGTGTCACCTGATGAACACTGACGGTATTTTTGCTATTCAAAATGCTCGCCTCTTTTTGCTCAGAAAAGACGATATTACGCGATACGGTCTTCACTCCGAGTTCCGGAGTAATCGTGACGTACGTCTTGGATACCGCGAAGTAGAAGATAAATGAGAGGAGAGAGAGTGAAACCACAAGTCCGACCACGAGGAGGAAAACATTGGAGTCCTTGATAACCTTGCGGTTTTTGTAGATGAATGCCTTCTTTTTTCATAAGAAAGCAAGTTTTGAGACGAGTTTCTGTATCTCGTATTTCCCATATTCAAAGAAGGTAAAATTGTGTGCGAGGATGTGTTTTTTGGCATATTCGCGCTCAAATTCGATGTCATCATTTTTCTGGAAAAACTTAATCCCGAGCGGTTCTCCGAGCTTTTTGAGCTCTGCGGAACTCGTGATAAAAGAGAATCGCTTGGCAGGGAAACGGTACAAGAGGAGGGTGAGATTGAGGTAATTTTTGAGAGCGGTATTGTCATCGACTTCCATTTGGACATCGGCAATCTCGGTCTGATTGACCATCTCAAAAATCTCCAGAAGAGAAGTATGCCTCTTTATGACGAGTCGTTTTTTATTCATATCGGTAGATAATGTAACGGAGTATACGTGCGATCGGATCTTTTTTGAGGAGGAGCATCTCCTGTGTCGTTTTGGCGAGAGAATACACGTTGGCGAGCATTCCGGCATATTCTTTGTTGTCCCCACTGCAGACATCGTCTATATTGATGTAGTTGCCGATACTTTTCGTTTTGGTATATGCCTCAAGTCTTTTTTTCAAGAAATCCGACACCCCTCCTCCAGAAACATAGATATTTTTCAAAAAAAGTTGTTTCGTGATGTCGGTCATCGCGACGAAGATACCGTCGAAGAGGAGATCGAAAAAGGAATCGATAATCCCCGAGTGCTTCGGGTATTTTTCCTCCATATGAGTGATGATATGCTCGATATCGAGATAGCTCAGTTTCGGCTCTTTCCTGCGGAATTCTTCCTCGAGGAGAGAGAAACCATAATTCAGAACATTCCCCCCGATAATCTCCCCATTGTTTTCTATGATAATCGTCGTCTTGGTGTGCCCGAAATCGAGGAAACAATTGTAATCGAAGTTCTCGTCCGTCTCTTCGATGAGCTTGGGGAGGGTGATGATAGCCGGGATGAGCGAGATAATATTTTTGCCGAGTCCCCTTCCGATATTTTGGATCATATTGGCATATGAGATCGGCACGAAAATATTGATGATGCGGAGCTTGATATTTTTACCGGCGAAACCGACCGGATTAGAGAGCTTCTGTCCATCGACCGTGATCGAAGTGATCGAGGTCGTGACGAGTTTCATCTCAGATCCGATGACATCGACCCGGAGTTCGCCTTTGGATTTGATGCGTTCGAATGACTTGTGTTCTATTTTTTTGACCGCGGAATCGATCTCCTCCATCGTGATCGGGACATCTTTGTCATCTCGGACGTAGTTCATACTGATCGTATCCGTGAGAGTGAGTGGTGAGGAAAGTGAAATCACGATATCGTTGGGTATCTCACCGAGGTCTTTCCCTGCTTGGAGAATAGCTTTCTTGATGGATTCCGATACGCCGTAGAGATCAGCAATCTCACCGTCGATGATGTTTTTCTTACTCTCTCGTACGATGGATGACCCGAGAACACTAAGCTCTCCGCTCTCGAGAGAACAAATAAGCACCTTGATCTTGGAGGAGCCTATATCGAGTGCGATGAAACGATTGTAATCGACGATGTTACTGATACTAAAGGGCATTTTTTAAATATGAAAATATTAAATATTAAAGATTTCTGAAAAATGATGAAATTCTTGTGAAAACTGCGTACCGGAGTGAACCGTACAACTAGTACGGAGAACAAGGAAACGTAAAGTTTGAACATGAAGTTCGCATTTTACAGGAATCTCTGGATTATTCGATGCCCATCATCATACGTAGTTCATCCAATCTCGTTTCTTTACCAGCCTGGCGGAGCATGGATGCCCCAGCATCGATATCTCCCTCGGAGATCATCGTCACACCGAGGTCTTCCATGATGAGGATATCTTCTGGAGCGAGCACGAGTGCTCTCTTGAGGACAGCTATTCATTTCTGCGGATGACCAAGCATCGCATGTCCCCACCCGAGATTCCTGAGTATCTCCGGATTATTTGGGAACATTTCATTGGCTTTTTCGAGGAGTTCGACTCCAAGTCGGAAGTTCCCCTTGGAGATGCTGATAAATCCACGGAGGTACATCCCCGTCGCAGAATCCGGATGGAGGTTCTCTGCAATCTTCAGAGACGATTCCGCATTGTCGAGGTCTCACTCGTAGAGCGAGATATCAGCGAGCTCTTCGTACAGACGATAATCATCCGTATGTCGGAGGAGGTGTTCTTGGATCCTTTCGCGTGCCTGGATATACTGCCCCTGATACTTCAGTTGCTCTATCTCTTGGATGTATTTCGGACTCATAGCTTCTTGCATAGTTTTTGGATTTTTGGTGAAATGAAAATAATACGTCGCCAGTATATCGATAAATTCAGTTTTTTCAATAGATTGTTTGAGAAATATTACACTTTCGCGATATACCCTCTGAATCTCTCTACAATCTCATCTCTCACATCCTCATCTATTTGTTCGAAAGAGTCCAATAATGCTCAGATTTTTCACTGGAACAGGATATATTTCGCATCATCCTCACGGAGTCCTCTCGAACTCAGATAAAACAGATCTTCTTCTTTGATTCTCACGGCCTTCAGACTATGATTGGCTTTTGCCTTATCAGTCCGGATATTAAGCCTCGGAACTCCCGTGATTTTCCCCTGGTCTCCGAGGAAGATATTCTCGATGTGCAATTCGCCCACACTTCCCACTCATTGCCCATCTATCTCAAGCTCACTCGCTATATCCACCGTTCCATTTTTCACGAAATTGAGGATATTGGTCGTGTTTGTCTCATTTTTGGCATTGATATAGTTTTTGATACTTACTTTTATCTGGGCATCCGCACACAAAATCAAAACAACCGTCCTCACGGTAGAGTCTCCAGAAATCTGTGAAAAATCCAGATGATAGTCACCGGATTTGTCGATGAGAAACAAAAATTCTCTCGATTCTCCAGAGGCTATTTGTTCAGACTGTTTCGAGTCTTTTTCGAGGATTTGATAATTAAAATTTGACATAATGAATTTTTTAAATATAAACTAATTAGTTTTTGCTCAAGAATGGTCGTCGTGATTATTCTTGTGGTAGGAACATAACTATATGGGGGAAGGAATAATGAACGGCGTCCAGGAAAGAATCTTTATATGTGTATTTTCTCTTTTACTTGGCTTCTCTCTCGGGGTCGCCGGTCTGAACTGGCATATCAGAAGCCTCGCAAAAAGCCAGATAGTCAAAAGAGTGGGTACTATCCCAGCAGGGAAAAAAGTTCCATTTACTGGTATCGCTACTTTTAACGAAAATGGGGATCTGAAAACTTGCAGTGTCCCCGAATTAGCGCCGAAACAATGAGTATTGCTCACCCCAGCCCCTTCCTCCACAGGAAGGGCTTTTTTATTCGAGTTGGCGGGAGATAAGGATATTCATTTCGCTCGCATATTCAAGGGGAAGATTATTGACGACGGGGCTGATGAATCCGTTGACGAGCATCTGTTCGGCACGATGGCGGTCGATGCCGCGGGACTGGAGGTAGAAGAGGAAGTCTTCGTTGATCTTGCCGGCGGATGCCTCGTGGCTGACGGTACTGGTACTGTTCCCTATTTTGATAACCGGTATCGCATCGGAGACCGATCCCGAATCAAGAATGAGTCCATCGCATTCTATAGAAGCTACTGAATGAGACGCATTTTCCTTAATATCTAATAATCATCTATATGTTGAAATTCATCATCATTTAGAAAGTGATTTTGAAATCACACGAGAGGTCGTATTTTTTCCAATATGAATAACTTTAGCTCCGGCATCGATAATCTGTCCGGTATTGGCAAATGCAATCCCGATATGATTGGCACTGGCATGATCTCACTGGAGCACAGAACACGGATAGAGCATAGTAATGCCGGCTCCGAGATTCCCTCCGACCCAGTCGATATGCCCGCCCTCCTCGATGATGGCTCGTTTGGTATTGAGATTGTAGGTATTGTGGCTCCAGTTCTCGACGCTCGAATACCGGAAATTTGCATTCTTGCCGACCAGAACTTCGACACACCCAGCATGGAGGGTCGCGCTGTCGTA
>CAZCYU010000066.1:0-6115 GCA_964503165.1 uncultured Candidatus Peribacteria bacterium
GGACGGAGCGAAGCTCCGTGCTCAGACTGCCGAGGTCGCACTCAATTATTTCTCGGTCTATGGACCCGATACTGATATCACGATTTTCCGACAATCAGATATCCCACTCATTCCCCGGCTCAACTGGGTTCTAAATGCCGTGACTCCGTATTCCCTCATGCTTCGCGCTCATTCCTTCAAGGATGCCGAGGCGAAGGGGATAGATCTCAATATGGCAGTCTTCAACTATCCGATCCTCATGGCGGCGGATATATTGGCGTATGATACGGATATCGTGCCGGTCGGACGAGATCAGAAACAGCATCTAGAGATGACGCGTGATATCGCTCGAGCATTTAACAAAACATACAAAGCGGAGGTTTTCAAAGAACCTCGCGAGTATATCGAGGAATCTGTGGCAACTCTGCCGGGACTCGATGGTCGGAAGATGAGTAAATCGTATGGTAATTTCATCGGCGTATTCGATGATGAGAAAACGCTGAAGAAAAAAATAGCCACGATCGTGACTGACTCCAAAGGGCTCGATGATCCGAAGGATCCCGAGACCTGCAATATTTTCGCTCTCGCGAAAATATTCGCTCCGGCTGACCGCCTCGCGGTCATGCGCGAGCGATATCTTCGCGGGACTGGGTATGGCTACGGTCACGCCAAAGCCGACCTCCTCGAAATTCTCTTGGATGCCCTTCATCCATACCACGAACGACGAGAGCAACTCCTCAAGGATCCCGGATTCATCGAAGCGAAGCTCCAGGAAGGCGCTCGGATTATGAATGCGCGAATCGAGGAGAAGATGAAAGTGGTTTCGGAGTTGGTGGGGATTTAATTTATATTACTGTAATTTTCTTTTCATCACATGCTTTGGGCGATAATCAATACTTTTCTCGATAGCATAGCGGATATCTTCTATAAGAAGGCACTATCGATTTCGAGTATTAAACCGATGGTATTTCAGTTTGCCGCTGAGTTATTGTCTCTCCCGGTAGTTGCGATTCTGAGTTTTATCTTTGATTTCCATTTCTGATTATTTCTTGATCCGATTATATTGGGAGGATTTGTATTGACGACTATTTTCTTTGTATTGAGTAATAATATCTGACAATATCTCTACAAAAACGAAAAACTCTCAAGTCTCCTCCCGTATTTTAAGATAAATAGCTTTATAGTGGTCATCTTGGGATTTTTATTTTTCAAGGATGCATCTTTAGTATCTTTCCTCATCTGTGTTTGAGCGATCATACTGACAACCATTTTTTCGATAGATTTCAAAAATCATGTAATACCCAAAAATTTTTCTAAGATTATTCTCCATGAGGTATTTAAGACGATGGAATTCCTCATCTCGATATACATCTTAAAAACTATAACAAGTCTGGAATTTGTCATACTCTATCAGGTATACTATGTCGTTATAATATTTTTCGTGATCCTTTTTCTGAAAGAATTCGGAGAATTTAAGAAAATTAATAAAAACATCATAAAATACAGATCTTCGGCTTATGTATTCTGATTTACCTCGTATTTCATAGATATTTTCCTTTTGAAAGAGTATGGAGTCATCATGCTGACACTATTCTGATTTTTTTGTTCTACTCTATCGATAACACTGGCCTATTTCTTCTTGAAAGAGACTCCCGAAAAGAAAGATATTTTATTGGGGCTTTTCGTCACCGTACTGGCAGGAGTTTGATATTATTTTAAGTAATTTTACATTTTTAATTCGTCTATTATGTCTATCGAACGTCAAGGATTTGGTCCTGAGAAAAATCGCGAAAAAACCGAGCAGGAAGTAAAAGAGGAGCTCTTCCGGACGTTAGAATTTTCGAAAGAAAAGAAGAAATTGCTGGAAAAAATCGACAAGGATAAGAAGCTCGCCTATCTCAAAGCCCTCGTTGAGAGATGATTGATTCCTCTGAATACAGCCGAGCATATAGTCGCGTGAGAAAATCTGGATAGTGATGAGATACGGGAAATCTTTCAGAAAATGGATGAAATAGAAGAAATCCAGGATATAGATGATATCCTCCCGAGACGACTCCGAACCTCCAAGGAGGAATATCTCCAAGCTCTCGAAGATACTGTTTCTCGACAGGATGTCCTCCAGAAACTCGACGATTCTCTCGATTATCTCTACCATTCTTCCAGAAAATCCCCATTCTGAATCATGAATTTTTTCTCAGGTCTCATTCATTCTCTCGATCATTCTCAGAAAAGTGTAGTGAAAATCCAAGGAAATACCATCGATATCAAAAGAAGTCTCATTTCTACTCTCTAAAATTCAAATATTATGCAAATTACACGAATCATCGAATGGGACATGGGACATCGGATCCCGAATCATACGAGCCAATGCCGGAATATCCACGGGCACCGGTATCGGGCGGAGATCACCGTCGAGGGCGATATTATTGAGGATACATGAGCGAGTGATGAGGGAATGGTGATCGATTTTGGGGATATCAAAAAAATCATCAAAACATTCATCGATGGCGAGCTTGATCACGGATATATGGGGTGTCGGGGCGACGTCGTGCTCGATCTTATCAGAAAAGAATCCTTCAAATACACGGAGGTGGATTTCATCCCGACGGCGGAAAATATCGCCAAGTGGATATTTGACCGACTCGCTCCGGAGTTCGACGGAGTGTATGGTAAAGTTCTGAAACTGAGAAGTATCAAGCTCTATGAGACGCCGAATAATTACGTAACCTACGAAGGGTAACCTATGTCTATTTTTTCTCGCCTCCTCTCATTCAAAAAGAAACTTGAGACGCCATTTGAGACGCTCAATGTTATTTCTGTGAGTCGTGAAGCGATTTTGAACAATCTTCGTATTTTTCAGGAGCTCAATCCCGGGTATGCTGTTTTCCCCGTGCTTAAATCCAATGCCTATGGGCATGGGATAGTGCAGGTTGCGACGATCCTCAGAGATGTGAAACTCGACTATATCGCGGTTGATAGCTATTTTGAGGTATTAGAGATCAGGGAAGTGAATAACACACCGATTCTCCTCATCGGATATACCCTCCCGGTCAATCTTCGGAACATGGATTTTTCTTTCATCACGCTCGTGGTCTACGATATCGACACGATTCGCGAGCTCGGGAGAATTGGTCGAAAGGTGAGAATCCACCTCAAACTCGATACTGGGATGGCACGACAGGGGATGTATGTCGAACAACTCCCCGAGATGCTCGATGAAATCGCGAAATACAAAAATATTACTCTCGAGTGAGTCTGTACTCATCTCGCATCCGCGGATGAATCGAATAATACGTACTCAGAATCACAGATAGAGAAATTCCAACAGGGGATAGGATTCATCGAAAAAGCTGGATGGACTCTGAAATACCGACACATTTCCGCATCGGCAGGGAGTCTGAAATTTCATGACCCCGTTTTCAATGCACTCCGACTCGGGATCGGACTCTACGGAGTCAATCCGCTTGAGGTGGATGATGAGCAATATCCAAAGTGACTTTCTCTCCGACTCGCCCTCCGATTCGAGTCGCATATCATCCTCAAAAAGGCTATTCAGAAATGAGACACTGTGAGCTACAATCGGACATTTACCGCTCCGAGAGATATGACCATCGGGATTGTCCCGGTCGGCTACTACGAGGGACTCTCCAGGAAACTCAGTAATAATTACGCGTATTCCTACCAGTGACACTCGCTCCCGATTCTCGGGCGCGTCTGCATGAATCTCACGATTGTGGACATAACTGACATTGATATCACCGCTGGAGACCGGATCACTATTATCTCAGATGAACAGAGTGTAGAAAATAATGTCTATGAGCTCGCTCGGAGGTCCGAGACCATCACTTACGAATGTTTCACGAGGCTCTCTGAGAGTGTGAGGAGGGTGGTGAGATAAAAAATAAAAGAAGTTTTTTTAAACTTCTTTTATTTTTTATACTCAACAGTTTCACTATTGGTAATAAATTCAGATATAAGTTTTTTATCTTTCTCACTTAAGATATTTTCAACTAATCTTCTTTTTAGTATTGCGACAACATAAGAAGGTGGTCCAATTATAAATTCTTTTTCTGAAAACGCGAAGGCATATTCATTGCTTCAGATTTTATCTCTCCAAGGATTTTCCATTATTGGATTACTTCTTCTTAAAATATTTAACCATTTTTCAGGATCTTCTCTGTCGATTTCTTGCGTCCTTCATGACGGATAACGAGCATAAATACCTCAATCTTTTTCAAAAATTGTAATAACGGCACTAGGAATGTATCAGTTCGGATTGATAAAAAATTTTATTTCTCATCACTCCGTATCTTCTCTTACTTTTTCGATTCACATGAAATATAAAATTAAAAATTAGAACTTTTGTTTCTATTTATAGTAAAATACTAATTTTTGTCAAATTTATTTGACAAAATATAATATGTAATTATATTTCTTTGTAAGAAATAAAAAACAAAAAAATAAACCCTCACAAATATATTAAACCTGTAAAATTTAATAAAATAACTTCCAATCCAATGAAAATTCTTCATAGAGATGATATTAAAACATGAGTCATAAATAGTAATAGCCATGAATCAGTCTGGTATGTTGATAGGGAAATATCAAAAGGTTCAATGCAATATGTAAAAACTTATGATACGCCCAGGGGTTTAAATCCAGTTTTTTCTAAACTGGACAGGACGTGGCAGAGAGTTCTGAAACTTTTGGAGTATGAAACATCAGGGAAAAAGATTTTGGATCTCGGATGTGGTGCGAGCGGAGGAAATACCGAATCAAAATATTTTGAATATCTCTACCGGCCTTGGTTAGGGAGATTCCTCCATGCGACGAGAGACAAGACGGGGATTGATTATGTGGGTGTTGATGTAGGAGATTTATCTGCAGAGAAATTTAGAGGTATTCAGATGAATTTATTAGAAGAAAATTGTCTGATAAATAGTTTTCCAGAACAACAATTTGATCTTGTAATTGCTGAGATGTTATTTAATTCACCTGAATTGGAGAAACAAATTACTTCTCTCGAAGTAAAAAAAGATGCATCCCATGAATCAGCACTGAAATTAAGAGCGAATTTACTTCCGCAAATAGAAAGAGTTCTGAAACCAGAGTGAGTTTTCTTCTGGCAGTGAGGGGATAAGGGATTATTTTAACAAAACCACTCTCTTCCACGCGAGGATCCATAATACTGCCCAGAGCCCAACCACCATTAAGAGTGGGAGGATTTTTTCTGGGTCGAAGAAGGCGATATGAATCGCTCAGAAGATGAAGAAGAGATAGGTAAATCTCTGGAGTCGTTTCCAGTTGCGACCGAGGAGTTTTTTGCTGAATTTATTGGAGGTAATCGTGAGGATGATCCCGATGTACATCCCGATCATCCCCCAACCAAAAAGATTGGTGAGATTGTAATAATCACCTGATGATAATCCAGTAAATACTGATATCTTTGAGGCGAGGAAAAATCAAAGTCAGTGTGCGACAATAAAAATTCAAGAAATTATTCAAATTTCTTTTCTTAAGGCTACGAATTTTTTCAGAATTCCAAGTTTTGGCAGTACATCTGAAAGTGGTCTGGAAAATACTATAAACAACAGACAATACCAACCAAGATCTCAAATTTCTACATAATATTTTGGATACAATAGAATAAGAATTCAAAGAAAAGGCACGAATCTGAGGATGTTCTTCAATACGTTAAAATAGGGGATTTCCCCATTGAAAATAAGTTTCTGTATGAAGTTCATAGATGAAAAATGAAAAGATAATAGCGTAGGTATATTCATTTTTCATTTTTATTCAAATTTATTCAAATCGGAGGGCATCAATCGGTTTGAGGCTTGCCGCCTTCCTCGCAGGGAGGATCCCGAAAACAATCCCGATGAGGACGACGCTCCCGAAGGCGAGGAGTATGGAGTTGGTGGTAATGACGGCGGTCAGTATATTCCTGATGGCATTGACTATCCCGAAACTCAGCGCGATTCCGATGAGTCAGGCGACGATACTGATGATGAGCGCTTCGATGAGGAACTGCATGAGGATATCGGTCTTGGTGGCTCCGATGGCCTTGCGGATACCGATTTCTCGGGTTCGCTCGGTCACCGATACGAGCATGATATTCATGACTCCGATCCCTCCG
>CAZCYU010000067.1:0-4431 GCA_964503165.1 uncultured Candidatus Peribacteria bacterium
AACTCTCGATTCTTGGACTCATCGTCTATGGGTACTTTTATATCACCGATCCTGCCCACGAGGATGTCCGCACCAAGATCATGAATACCGTGCAGACCAAACTCATGGAGCTCATCCTCCCATTGGTCGGGAATATGGTGCAGAGTATGACACAAAATATGCAGGTACCAGGACAAACCTCAACCACTCCAGCAACCAATATTACCCCCGAGATGATCAAGGCTGTGCAGGATGGTATGCAGAAATAACTTTTTATAATCTTTATCATTTTAATGCTTGAGATGTAATCACAATATATGCCGAAAGCTATCCTGTCCATCCTGGATCAAGTCTGGAGATAGTGAAATTAAATTAACATGTGAAAAATCTTTTGATTTTTCACAGCTTGTCAGTACAATGTACGTATAAATTTTAATTATTCATTTTCAAATATATGCCTACAATTTCCCCCACCGCTTCTCGTTCAAAAACCTATCAGATCCGGATAGATCCCCGAGAAAAACAGGAAACCTTTGCAGTTTTCAGTGATCTTGGCATCACTCCTGCACAAGCGATAAAAATGTTCTTCACACAGGTTCGCAGTACTCGATCTATACCGTTTAGTATTGAACATAAGCCCAATGAAAAATCCGCAAAAATTCTTTTGGAAAATAAAGAATATTCAAAGGGGTTCAGTAATGTTGATGATTTATTTGCTGATCTTGAAGGCTAATGCGTGAAATTATCTATAAACATGCTTTCAAAAAGCAGTTTAAACTCATGAAGTCTCGAGGGAAAAATATGGGTAAGTTAAAAGATATAGTTACCGTGCTTGCAAATGATTTATCCATACTTTCGTCATACAAAGATCATGCACTTACAGGAAAATTCTCTCGTTTCCGTGAACTCCATATCGAACCGGATTGGCTTTTGATATACCACAAACAAAATGCTACGGTAAATTATCCAGAAGGCACTCTCTATCTCGAACTAACCGGCACACATTCGGATTTATTTTAAATTTTAATTTATAATACCCTATCCCATGAAACTATTTAAAAACATGAATCTCTACTCCCGCCTATCCCTCATCACCTCCGTCACACTCGTCGTCGGATACTTCGTGGTGTATGCAGCTTGGACCAATTTGAGTCTCTCAGATGTAGATGCCGGAGACACTATCACAGCTACTCTCATGCAAAATATAGTCAATAGGATCAATGATGTTTGAACCAGAACCGATGGGATATACAGCAGTGCTGGGAATATCGGAATCGGGACGACGAGTCCAAATGAAAAAGTTCGAATTGCCATGACAGGAAATGCGAATGCAAAAACTGGAACCAATGCCTTTGGATCTGCAGGACTTACGTATCTACAATTTGATACGACTACCACAAACAATGAGGTTGGAATTTTTGGAGGCCATGGGATGGGAAGTCTTTCCACTGGGATTGGTTTCGCAAGAGAAAGTGATCTTAATTGGGGAATGCAACTCAGATTTTATACGAAACAAACTGCCGTCACAACCACCGATGAGGTGACTGAGCGGATGCGTATCATGGGTGATGGGAATGTCGGAATCGGGACAACGACACCTGTTGCAAAGTTGGATGTGAATGGGCCAATAAAGATACTCAGATCTGATGCAGTTCCGTTTACTTGTGATTGAACAAAGGTTGGAAGTATATATCTTGATTCGGATGCTTGATGAAATGATGTATTATGTCTATGTACTTATTCATCGTCTTCATTTGCATGGAGAACCGTCACGGCAGTTGCCTGTGATTAGAATGTTTATCTGAAAATAACAAAAAAAATCTCTTCGAATTATTCGAAGAGATTTTTTATTATTTATTCCATTCCAATACGGAAGCGGCTCACTTTTTGACGCCGTTGGCGATTTGGTCGGGTGGGAGGATCTGGGCGACGATCTGGGATCCGAAGCCGGAGAGACGGTCTTTGAGACCTGAATAGTAGTCGGTGTAGGCACCGATGTTGGTGATCCAGACGTATCCGAAGATGGCGAGGATGAGGGTGCTCCAGAGTCGGATACCGAGATTATATTGGATGCCGGCGGAGTAGGTGTAGTCATCGACGAAGTACATCTTGATGTAGATACCCGTGAGGATGATCCCGGGGATGAAAACGAGGGGTGGGAGGAGGAAGTATCCGAGTCCGACGAAGAGTGCGAAGAGGACAAGGAGGGAGAAACCGATTTTGAATTTCTCGATACCGCGCGGAGTATTATTGAAGTTGATATACACTTCGAGCTCATTGAGGAACCGACTGAGAGGGACATACTCATTTTCGTAGGAGTTCGCGAAGAGGAAGAGGAGGATGTAGGAAAATTTGTAAAATTCTCCCCTATCAAGCGTCATCGCACTCGCGACGATTTTGAGGATAATCGGGAGGAGGATAGGGGAGAGGATACTACGCTCGAGATCGAGGATGAGTGCCTTGCAGTTGAGGACATGACGGAAATATTCTTGATTCTTATCCTTATAGAATTCTTCATCTTTCCCGGTTCCGATACTTTTGATATCGAGCCCTTGCATTCCTTTGAGGTGGAGCCACTCACTCTTGGTGAGGAGTTGTTTCCCACCGTCTTCTTTTTTCCCAAAAGGGAGGCTGGAATCAAAGAATATACATCGGATATCTGGATAATAGAAGTCGATAATTTCTTTAAAAACCGAAATTCTCATATCTTCTCGGTCCTGCCTAGTGAGCTCATGGGACTCAAATACTGCCTCGAGATCTAGGCGAAAGTGTTCCTTTATATAAGGGAAGTCTGCGAGGAGACCATCCACTTTTTTTTGTGCATCCTCTCTACGTGTCTTGGAGAGGTTGCCGATACGTACCGGTTGAAATTCTGTATCGATTTTTCGTATGAGATTCTGCTGACCACGACGACGTTCGACGTTTTTGTATCCACGATAATCATCGATGATAATCTGGATGAGTGCTTTGACAGCGAAAAAATCCTCATTATTCATAGATTCCTTTTTGGACCGTTTTATGAGAGCATCTATATCCACATCCTGGAGCGTTGTTGTCCCATCATTGTTCTTGTATTCATAGGTGACATGATCGAATCTCTCACAACAAAATCTCGCATCTTCGAGGAAGGGGAGTGCGAGTTCCATCCAGACGTAGTGATACCCAGAATCATGATAGAGCTCATTGATGAAACTGTCATTTTCAAAAGAAGAAAAACTCTCCGAGATAAAACTCGCAAGCGAATTGATAAAGAAGGCGAATTTCTCCCGGATTTCATTGGCCTTGAAGATGAGATCGAGCGGATTTTTCGACAGCGTTAGCCGTTTGATATCACGGTAAACCTCATCGATACTGAGAGAGTATTCTCCAAAAGCAAGGGTTTTTTCCTTGGGATTATCCAGTGTTCCCGTATTGGTCGGAGCAGTTACTTCGAGCAGTGAAGGAGTATTGGATTCTTTGGTCTGAGAAGACCAATCTTCCGGTGTGGTATTATTACGTGTCCCCATAATATTTATTTTTGTTAAATATACTTGTAGAGTAGTATATCATATTTTTTTCTGTAATGCCAAATAAAAAGCCATTGACAAGTATATTTTTTCGAATGTACTTGCAAAAATAAGAAAAATGAATAATATCAGTTATTATATTATAACTTTTACCACTTATGAAAAAAGGAAAAATATTTTTGCTTGGTGCTGGGTATCTCGCAGGATTGCTTGTAGCCCTCAAGTTCAACAAAAAGTCACCTGCAGATCTCGAAAAGGATTGGAATTCGGGTGATGATAAATATAATACGATTGGAAAAAATCTTCTCGATATTCACAAGAATCTTTTTGAAACAGTCGAAGATGTGGTATTTTCTCCTGAGAATAAAAAACGAGTAGCCGCATACAAGAAACAATTCCTCATCGAACTCGAAATGTTTCGAAAGGAGTCAGAAATCAAGCTCGAAGAATGGAAGCAAAAAGGATTCGAGAAAAAAGATGAACTAGAAGCGGATCTCCGAGACCTCTACGACCGTCGTCTCGAACTTATCGAACAGGCAAAAGAGAAAGGTCTTGATCTCCTCGAGGAGACTCGTGAGGGTGGTGAAGATATGCTCGAGGAAGGGAAGAAATTGGCTCTCAAAGTTTTCGATCAGGCCAAGAAACAACTTGATGCGATGTACAAAGAAACCAAAACAAAATTGAATAAGAAGAAATAATTATCCTCACTAACTCTATTTATCATACATTATGACACAACAAGACTCAACATTTACAGAAGAGGGGCTCCTCGATCTCGAAAACGAACTCCAACAGGAGATTGATGAGGCAACACAAGCCGAAGAGATAATCGAGGCCGATATCGAGAGTGGTAATATCTCTGGAGCCGAAGAAGAGCTCGCCCACCTTCGTGGTTCGCTTTCTCGTGCCCAGGCAGATTATGCTAACCTCCTCAAGCGCGTCGATC
>CAZCYU010000068.1:0-8589 GCA_964503165.1 uncultured Candidatus Peribacteria bacterium
TTGCGGAGCTTCTCCCAGGCGTGACAGAGTCTCTGTGGGAGGAAATAACCGTCACTACTCGGTCATTTGCCCCATACTCAACCCGATCGAGAGACATCATAGGCGTATGAGAGATGTCCAAGAGCATGTCGCAAAAGCGAATCTGCCTCAACCATATCATCTCGTGACCACGGATTAAGTTGTCCTATCCTCTCAGATGCCTGCAGGACGATGACGGCGATTCGATTCTCTCGATCCTTCGGGAGTTTGAAACGAAAATCGGTCATCGATTGCCATTCTGATGTCCTACGGAGAAGGAGATTAGGCTCTCAAATACGCGTATATATACGCTCGGCGAGGAGTGACGCACCCCAGATATTATAGTATTTCTTATTTTCTTCATACAATCGTTTCTCATCAGCAATTCGGAAATATTGCTCCACAATAGCATCAATCTGGGTACGAAGCCCCTTCGGTATAGGTTTATTTGAGATGATAACAAGGTCGTCGGCATAGCGCCCATAACTCATCGTGACGGCATCGGGGCGAGTCGTATATGATGACTGGTGGCGCTCGAGGAGTGCATTGATCTGTATGTCGATCGTATTTTGTGCGACAAAGTTGGCGAGCGTCGGACTCGTATGAGCACCCTGGGGGAGTCTCCCTTCAAAGGAGGCAATATGTGTAAAGATATCAATCGTACGCTCAAGTTCTTTATGAGAAAGATCTCTGTATTGTTGTGGGATGATATTGAACATCTTTCGAAGTCCCTCTGCGACCATCTCATCCGTGATACTCGGGAAGAAATTACGGATATCCAGTTGATAGACGGCTTCTATTTTCTCCGCTCCACGATTATAAAAAGGCTCCAATATACGTCTCAGTCCATCATATGCACCCGATCCGCGTCGGAATCAACAAACCGAGTTATGAAGCGGGAGACATCATGATAAAATATGATTCATGGCTCGCTGTGCTCGACGTACGACATTGACCGCTTCTCCTCCCGATTGTGGGACGAGTATGTGACGGAGCTTCGCATAGTCATCAACTCCAGAGAGTTTTTCATCATAGACGGAATAATCCACAGGTTCATACACAGCGCGGACACTCCCCTCTCGTACAGAGCGGATATGATCAATCTCTGGTTGTATATCCTCTGAAAAAATATCGGATTCGATGCACGCATCTGGACCATCGGGCGCCTCTATTCGGCGGGTCTTCCCATGGCCTTTCGGAATATCGAAACAATCATACGCATCTCCTAGTTCGAGGACATGATGGGCTTTTTGGAGAGTTTTCGTGAGTACTTGAATGAGGGCATTAGCATCGTCTGGTATGGGATAGTTGTAATTCCATGATCGAAAATTACACTCCGTGCCAAGCAAACTCACGAGAAAATCAGCCGCTTGCTGATAGTCTTTTTCTGAATATGTATCGTGAGAACTTGCCGATTTCATAATATATGTCACGGTTAATGAACTTGTTTATAACAATAAATCATGAAAAAGCAAATTTTTATTTGACTTTCCGGGGCATTTTTCTATAATCCATTTCAGATCTGGGCTTTGCTGACCTGTGACGGTGCCGACGGCATCCGAGGCCAACAAGAAACAACTGTCCCCATCTCGGAAACGGGGGGATTCAGGATGGTCGTACGGACCTCGCATCCACATCAGGATGTCGCGGTTCGCACCACCAGTGACCCTGCGGGTATCAAAAGCGCGTTTAATTCAAAAAGGAGGATATTAACGCGTTCAGTGGCATTGAGCAGTGGAATATAAAATGGGGTCACTTTGTATTTTTTCTCGTATGAGATGGAATGCATCGGATCGCACATTCGGGTATTTCGGTTCACACCTTCTCTGATGCTTGCAGCAGGCTTGACTGCGGATCATCCCGTATGAGAGAACATTCTACACATCGCCAGATCTGTTTCAAAAGGGGCGACACTTCACGTGTTGCCCCTTCTTTTTGTGTGTAATTTAACTCATAATAATGAGTTTACTGATTACAAAGAGTAGAATTCATAAAAATATAAATTCGATTTGCTTTTTTGACCCATTTCATATATACTGTGGGTACAGAGTTTGCAATATACCTCGTCTCGTACGAGGTATTTTTGCGTCTTTTAAGTTTAAGCTGACAAGAGAGTGGTGAGATATTTAATAAGTAGATCCTTCTCTTCCTTTTGCCACCGAGCAATATTTTTATAAATATGAAAATTATTTTTATCGGTAATCGTCAAGAAACGGGCTGATATTTTCATATACCTCTTTCATTGCTCTCGATGTTCTATGAAATCTATCAAATCTTGGATATCCCCATTTGAAGCGGTGGAAAGAAATTTCTGAAGTGCAGGATCAATAGCGAGTCACTTTCTTGAATTCTTAATAATTCACCTGAGCTCTATACTCTCGGTATGAGTATTATTAAAATCGAGAAATCGACATTGATTTGGATATTCGTGTGAAAGATTTATGAGTCCTGATATATGTCACCGAGTACTAGAAATAATAATATTCTTACCTTTGTCCATAAGTTTCTTGAGTGGATGTGCAAAATCGCCATCCCCACTCATAAGTATTATATGTTCGTAAAGATTTTTATATTCAGCGAGGTCATATCACATTTCTGTGTCAACATTTCATTTATTTTTTGAACCATGAGATTCAAGAGGCTTGAAATAAATCAAATATTTTGAATCACTGAAGTTTTGCTTCATGAGTTCAACCCAGTTATATTGTTCTAAATTTTTCGGATCATAAGCACCGTACACTCAAACAAAAACAACATTCGTATCCGTTTTACAGTGTTCAAGAAGTTTTTCTATATCAAAATACCACCCAACTGTATATTTTGCGTAGAAAATATTGGAATAGTCTATAAACAGGGCTGTTTTTGGTTTAAGATTGGAAAACATATCGATCTGTTATTTTTATATAAATCTTTTGAATATTTACACCATTATATTATCAACACTAATCTGATGATTCACGATCTTCTTGGGAGAACAAGCGAGGAGTTCGTCTCAGGAGATGGGAGAAAATTCCTGGTCGGTGCGAGGAATGAGTCCGGTTGCCACGATATTTCATTTGACTCTCTGGAGTTCCGATTCGGGGACTTTTGCGAGCATATCGATGTAGCCGACGATGGAATTGAGATCTTTTTGATACCGAGCAATCTCGTCTGGAGAGAGCTTCAGAGCGGAAAGATGTGCAATATGTGTAATTTGTTCTTGTGTTAGAGACATTTTTTTATATAATCACGAATAAAGGTTATTTTGATTATATAAATTTATGGATAAAATCAAGGTCAATAATATTTTTGCGAAAATACGCTCCACGGTTTTTGGTACTCCGCTTGCCTCCGCACGACTCCGACTCAATATCGCGAAAAATATTTTCATCTTCACGGCATTTCTCTACTTCTTCTCAGTCCTCATGACCGTCGGAGGGTTTTTCCTCGGCGTTACTTCGGTGCTGGTATTTTTCCTCTATCCCATATTCGTCTTCTCATTCCTCGCTCTGGTATATGGACTCATCGTGTATACGCTCACTGTTTATGCAGAATCCTATCTCTCACTGAGATATGGCGTATTCGCCCTGTTACTCGTTATTTTTATCGTCATAATCGCACTCCATCTCGGAGCTTATTCTTTTATCCTTTCTTTTTTATGAAAAAATTAGTCAGCCTATCTATCGTAGTTTCAGGCCTATTATTGCTCACTTCTTGTGGTACCACCACCGATTCGAGTCTCGCGACCACACCATTTGCCGGCGAAGGATTCTCGATCGATGTCCCATCTGCCTGGATGAAAGTCGAAAAAGAGGCGCTCCCCGTGACCAAGAATGGGGCTGTCGTCCTCGCACTCACCTCCACCGAGATTGCCTCCGGATTTGCCAATAATATGACGATCTTGAAAGAAAAAATGAGCGAAGCAATCACTTCCAAAAAATACAGCATCGTCAATTATGCCCTCACCACGAGCGAGTATAAGGACTTCGTAAAATTGGAAGAAAAAAGCATCACATTCACAGCAGACAACGACGAATCCAATATCTACACTTTTGAAGCCAAATACAATACCGACACACCGAAACAGAAATTCATCCAGACTGCCAAAGTCTGCGGAGATACCGTATATCTCCTCACCGTCGGGCTCAATCTCGGGACTCCAAGCACCACCAAGTACGAAGATCTCATCAAGACATTTACCTGCAACAAATAATGAAACTCATCGTCTGACTCGGCAATCCCGGAAAAGAATACGCGAGTACTCGACACAATGTCGGGTTTCTTTTCGTGGATTTCCTCCGAGAACAATACGGATTTGAGAGTTGGAAAGACTCGAAATTTAAGGGAATGATCTCCGAATGAACGCACAACAGTGAGAAAATCATCCTCCTCAAACCGACCACCTTCATGAATCTCTCCGGAGAATCGGTCGTGGCTCTCATGAACTTCTACAAAATCAACAGAGAAGATATCCTCGTCATGTCCGATGATATCGATATGGACTTCGGCAGAGTTCGATTCCGCGACAAAGGAAGTTCTGGATGACAAAACGGACTCAAGTCCATCATATCTCACCTCGGATCAGACGAATTCGCCCGCATCAAAATCGGCATCGGCCGAGACGACCGCTACGCCGTCGCAGACTGGGTCCTCTCCAAGTTCAGTACCACAGAAACAAAAAACCTCCAAGAAGAGGTTTTCGTGGAGGCGGGGAATTTGGTGGAGAAGTGGATGTAATGGGGAATTATTTCTTTATCGCGTCAATTAATACAAAATTTGAAGTAAATACATATTCCCTGTCTTTTAGTCTAGTTTTATGTGGAACAACCTTGTCGGCAATGATATTTACTTTATATTCTTTGAATATTTCTTTTAAAAAGGGTAAAGCTTCTTCCATTGAATAATTTTGTTCATTTTCAATAATCCATAGATTACCATTTGGATAAGTCCTTTTGATATCAGTAGCAAAATCAATAATTATTCGTCCACCAGATTTTAAAACCCTTTCCATTTCAAGTAATATACTCTTAAAAACAGATTCGGAAAATAAATGTAAGGTTCCAACGCAAAATATACCATCAAATAGATCATCTTCAAAAGGAAATAACTTTACGACGTTTACTGTTTTTGTAGTAAGTTTCTTTCTTAATATATCAGGAGTAATACGAACAAGTTTTTGTAGGGCATTTTCATCAATATCAACAGCAACAGCTCCATCAGCTTTTTTTAGTATTAGATTATTGAACCTACCATCACCAGCACAAAGATTTAGCCATTTGCCGACAATTTCTGTTTTTTCTAATAAATTAGCTATAGCCTTATCCTCTATACCCCAAACTGACTCATCAGGAGTATTGATATAATCCACCATATAACTAAATATATAGTCTTGCCTGCTTGTATGCAAATCAATAAAAGTTTAAAAAAATAATTACTCCTCACTAAACGCATTCCCTCCGGAAAAGAATCCGAGGAAATCCGCTTTGAATGTTTCGATGGAAGCATCAGTCACTGACCACTCCTGGAGTCTGCGCACGAGTGCGGTCGCAACCGCTGAACGTAAACGTAACTTGAGTGCGAATCGCTCAAGTATCGCGAGTTCGCGCTCTTCGACTCGACCATCTACGAGGACGATCAGGAGGAGGTCCCAGAGTTGTCGGACACGATCCTTTGGATCTTTTGGCAAGACGAACTGGATAGTCTTGTGTTGTGCGATGATACCACGCACCTTTGTCTCGGAGATACCGAGACGGGTCGCAACCTGCATGAGCGCCTGAGCCTCCTTGTCATCCAGCTCCCCATCCGCCATCGCCACAGCGATGAGGTTTTTGAGATAACTCTGATTCTTGTCCTGAGAGGTGTTACCTGCGAAGAAGTCAAAAAGTCACATAGGATGAGGGGTTATGGAAATATGCAGAGAGTATATTGATATTATGCGGAAAATCAATTTTTAGACGAATGTAGAATTGCTTGTTCTAATTTTTTCGGCTCATCCGTGCCTATTCTGTAGGTTTTACCATTTTTCAGTTTTATTTCAACCGCATCAAAACCGGAAACATTATAAATCCACATCTTGGACCATAACCATCCTCGTATTCCCCATCCATAATACCAACGATTCTTCACGGTTTTGGCGGATACTATATCATGAAGCAAGAATTTTTTCCGGAAAATACCATAGCCAAATTTGATTCGTAAATATTTTTCATCGATACGTACCTGAAGTGACACAAAAGAGGCGAGAACGAGGAGAATGAGTGTCATCGTGGCAGTAACGAGAAGATTTGTACCCGAATCAACCGATGGAGGCTCAGCGGAAGCCAAGATGTGAGCCCGTGCAAAAAGCACCAGCACGGACAGCGTAACAACTATCATCAGGTAACCAATTTGAGTGTGTTTGTAGTTCATAATTTATATTTTTATACGTTTAAAGGCGGAATGAGTGGATTTTGCACAACGTTTGCGTGTATGAGAAGTTGCGAAGCAATTTGGGTGAAGACTTTTGTAAAAAACCATAGCCCCATACACGCTGTTATGTGTAGTTTATTTTTTTATACCCTTATTTTACTGACGATTTGAGATAGTTCGCTAAAATTAGAAGCTATTGCCAAGGGATTAACCTTAATAAGACGCTCCTTGTCGTGATATCCAAAATCAACTGCAATTGTCTCAACTCCTGCTTCATGAGCTTCCAATATATCTCCAACTGTATCTGCAACAAAGATACATTCATCTGGAGAGACAGCATGCTCCGCAAAAACTTTTTTAAATTTATCTTTTTTTAATGTGCTGGTTTCATACCCATAGATAAATGAAAAATATTTACTTAACCGATTATATTCGAGACAACCTTTTACTCCATATTCTCTTGCGGAGGTAATAATCCCTATCATGTATTTTTCCGACAGAGATTTTAGAATTACTTTTACCTCAGAATCAATAACCGTTTCAAGCTTAGCGTCACTAAAATGTTTTTTTAAATCGTAGCCAGTATTTCTATGAGAAAGTTTTTCTCGCTCAACATTAATGTTTCCATCAAACAACCTCCTGTGTTCTTCCCTAGTTATATTAGTTATCTGTTTTTGAATAAACGAGTAGTGAAGCTCATAATTGTCAAGAATGACTCCGTCAAAGTCAAAAATAATAATTTTAATCATAAAAAAATAAATTACACATAAATAAATTTCACATAACGTGACAACTGATCCGAAGCATTTTACGAGAAAAGATTGCGAATGCAATTTTTTTGTTTTCAGTCAAAACCAATATCCACTAAATCTCCCAGCCGAACTCGCCATAATGTACACCCTTGCCGATATTCTCTAGAGCAAGCCTTATCTCTGGTAACATATTGTTCGGGAGGTTATCCATTTGATACCACTTGAGTTCATCACATTTATTGGGTTCCATATTGGTGATGTCGCCAATCCATTTTTCTGCACGAAGATAAATATCAAAATATTCTCGTGTAGGTGCTAAGCGGTGCATAACATGAACCACCTCAAGATCTTCCGGACTTATTATAATTCCAGCTTCTTCATTGGCTTCTCGGATAATACACTGTTTAGTCGTTTCACCCCCATCAAGATGTCCCGCCACCAAACTGTAATTTCCATCTTGATAGCCGGTATTGAAACGTCTGAGAAGTAAAATTTGTCCATCCTTAATCAGTACAAGATAGGCAGCGGCATACAGTTTAAATTTTTCTTTTTCGCTTTTTGGCTTCAAATAAATCAGTGAACCAATATAGAATACCAACATTACCATCTCAAAGATGGTTTGTGCTTTTTTCCCGGGTGCTCCAAGTTGAGCAAAATCTATTTTCCAAAGAAACCCGCTCATGAAAATAAGTGCGATAATCCCACCAATGATAATTACATTAAGCGAGTCAATGTTTCTAACAGGATCCCTAGCGACAGCAAACAATAACAATGCGATGATTATCGCAGACACCGCTATAATCGCATCATGATAGGGCTGATAGAGTGCATGATCGTAAAACGGAAAAAGCGTAAGACCAAAAAGATGAGTTACCGCCCCCACCAAATAATACAGTGCGCCGAGAACTAATAATAGTTTAAGAGTTTTGATTTTATTCATAATTGCGTGTATATTAACACGGACATTATAGGAGTATCCCTCAAAAAATCAATTTTTTTGCAATTTCATAGGAAATAATTACTATAGAAATTATGAAAACGCCACAGCACATCTCAGAAATCATCACGACACTCCCCTCTGCGCCGGGGGTATATATTATGAAGAGTAAGAAATGAGTCATCATCTATGTGGGCAAATCGGTCAGTCTCCGGGCTCGAGTGAATTCGTACTGGAGCGATGGAAAGGGGCTCAATTTTGGGAAACGATCAATGATCAAGCAGGTTGGGGATATCGAGGTTGTCGAAACTCGCAATGAGCTCGAGGCACTCGTGCTCGAGACCAATCTCATCAAGACACATCAGCCGAAGTACAATATCCTCATGAAGGACGACAAAAATCTTGCCTATATCCGCATCACCAATAGTCTTGTACCCGAAGTAGTAAAAACTCGACTGAAGAATCTGGATGGTGAGTACTACGGTCCATATACCG
>CAZCYU010000069.1:0-6290 GCA_964503165.1 uncultured Candidatus Peribacteria bacterium
TAATATCGGGGAAATAGAAGAGATTATCGTATCAAAATCCGGTGAAACGGGGATTATTAAGATCAAAGACATCGCGAAAGTGACTCTCGTCGCCAAGAAGAGAACTAGTCTCGCGAGAACCTCTGTTGGATGAAAAAAATCAGAGGAAGCCATAACCGTCTCGGTTATCAAAAAATCGGGGTGATCTATCGTGGATCTCTATGAAAATGGACTTGCCAAAATGGAAGAACTTAAATGAAAAGACATCCCAACTGATATCACGATTCAGACAACATACAGTATGGCAGACAGGATCAAGCTCGATATAGATTGATTGACACACGATTTTATGATTACCATATTTCTTGTACTCGCAGTACTCTTCACATTCCTCGGACTCAAACTTTCGCTTGTTCCGACCATCACGATCCCCATCGTATTCCTCTTTACTTTCATCTTCATGAAAGCCTTTGGACTGACACTCAACTTCCTCTCACTTTTCGCTCTCGTCCTCTCGCTCTGACTCCTCGTGGATGATGCCGTCCTCATTGTAGAGGCATATCATAAATACCAGGGGACCGGTAGATTCACGAATCGCGAAGCGATACTCCTCGTGCTCAGAGACTACAAATGGGTGGACACCTCGACGACACTCGTTATCGTCTGTTTCTTCGCTTCGATGATGTTTATGACCGGAATCATCGGGAAATTCCTTTTCTCACTCCCGTTCGTAATCACGATCGTCCTGCTTGGATCACTTCTTTCTTCGCTCACTATCGTGCCTGCCGCCATTCTCCTCATCTCTGGGAAGGACTGTAAAAAACTCCCAAATTGAGAAGAGGAATGCCCAAAGAAAAAATGATTTTTTGCAAAAATTTTCGACACAATACTCAACACGAAACCACTCCTCTCTCTCAACCCTCTCATCAATCTCTACGAAAAAGGACTCAAATATGTGCTTTTTACAAAAAAAAGGATGATTACGTTTTTGGTTGGTATTTTTATCCTCTTTTTTATCGCACTCTCACTCCCGATTACCGGACTCCTCAAATCCGAGTTTTTCCCGGCAACGGATGAGGATCTCATCGGAATCGATATAGAATGAGAGGCTGGTCAGAGACTCGATATAACTTCTGGACAAGCAGCTATTGTCGAGAAGATTCTGGAAGGCGAAAAAGAAATAGACAGTTATTCAACCGTGATCGGATGACAAACAGCTTTCGGGAATAGTGCCATAGGATGAGGCTGAACCTCATCGGACCATCTCGCAGGGATTACCATCAATCTCGTCAAAAAAGAATACGGACGACAAGAAAAAAGTTGGGATATCGCAGAGAGGCTCAGAAATCGGGCAAAGGAAATAAAAATCCCCGGGGTGAAAGTCACGGTCAAGGAAGCAAAATCCTGACCTCCAACTGGAGCCGATCTCGAGATCCAGGTCTCAGGAGAGGATTTCACGGTACTCGATAGAATACTCGCAGATCTCAAGCCGATTATGAGTTCTCTCCCCGGTGCCGTCAATATCTCGACTTCCAGACAAGCAGTCCCTTTTGAGTACCTCATAGAGTTCGACAACAACAAGCTCGCTCTCAATAATCTCACCGTCCCTCAGGTTGCAGTATTCCTCCGAGAAGCGGTTGACGGACTCGAGACGACCAAGATTTTCAGATGAGCAGATGAGATCGTGGTGCGTACAAGAATGGCAAGCGACGAAGTAAAAACCATGGACCAGATCAAGAATCTCAAGATCAAGAATAATAAATGACAACTCGTATTCCTCGGGGATGTGATAAATGAACGCCTCAATAAAACCGTTTCTTCTATCTCGAGAATCGACCAAAAAAGAATCGTCTCCATCATGGCTGGAGCGGCTAAATCCACGAATAGTACCCAACTCCTTGCCGATTTTAATGCAGAAATCGCCAAAAGAGGATACGAACTCCCGAAATGATATGAATTTATCATCGGCGGAACCAATGAGGAAAATGCAAAATCTATCCAATCTCTCATGATCTCAATGCTCTTCGGACTCGTCTGAGTCCTCCTCATCATGGTACTCCAATTCAACTCCTACAAGGAGGCATTGATCTCGGTAATCCCGATCCCACTCGCACTCATCGGAGTATTTATCGGAATGACTCTCACGGGTCAATCCCTTTCTTTCCCGACACTTATCGGATTCGTTGCGCTCTTTGGGATGGTGTCCAACCACTCGATCTACCTCATCGACAAAATCAATCTCAACAGAAAAGCCGGAGTCGAATTCGAGGATAGTATCCGGGACGCCTGTGTGACGCGTTTCGAACCGGTTCTTCTTACCTCGCTCACAACCATCATGGGATTCGTCCCACTCGCCTTCACAACATCAGTCTGGGCATCCCTCGCACAGGCTCTCGTCTTCGGACTCATGGCCGCCGGGATCCTCAAGATGTTCGTCGTGCCGGTGTGTTATAAATTGATTGTGAGGAAGTAATTTTTGAAAGAAAAATCCTGCAGTTACGTAGTAATTATATACACTCACCAATAAATTCATGAAAAACTTTTTCACTATCAAGAAACTCATATCGGTTCTCATCATCGCTGGGATTGGGTATTCTATCTACAGCTACTATTTTAATTCGGCTGCCAAAACGACCACCATCACCAAAGAATACACCGTCGCGACTGGATCAATCGAGAATGCCATTAAGGTCACCGGCAAGGCGTCCCTCGTGGATGAGCAGAAGCTCAAATTTAACCAGGTTGGGAAAGTGACAAAGGTATATTTCAAAGATGGTGCCAAGGTCAAAAAAGACCAACTCATCGCCGAACTCGATAAGGAAGATATCAACAATACCATCAAACAGGCAGAACTATCCCTCAATGATGCTCAAATCAAACTCACCGATCTCTTGAATGGTGCGGAATACAAAGATATCCTCAATGCCGAAAACTCTGTCACCACTGCCGAGAATAAAATCCTGACACTCGGGAATGATCTCGATAATCTCGGACGTGACAGGGAAAATAAATCAAAGGATTATGACAACCAAATAACTCAGAAGAAAAATGATATCGCGAGCAATATCAATGATGTGAGGAACAAACAACAGCAACTCGTCAATCTTAAAAACGAGCTCATTACTCTCGAGCGCTCGGAAGAAAAATGACTCACCGATTCTGATGTTGATCTCACCAAGACGGTGAGTGATGCGTATACAAACGCCAAAAAGCAGATCATAGACCTCGAGAATGCCCTCTATGATGCAGATGAAATCATCGGAGTCAGCGATGCAAATAGGAGTAAAAATGATGCGTATGAGATATATATCGGAGCCAAAAACTCAGGCCTCAAGACTCAAGCAGAGAGTAACTGGAGAGATACCAATTCCGTCTTTTTGGATTCCAAAACCGCTTATAGTTCACTCAGTTCTACCAATCAAACCTCTGAGGAAATTCTCAATTTTTTAAACACACTCCTGACGAGTTACGATTCTCTCATCGATCTCGGCAAAAACGGTCAAGAGATGATGAATGCCAGTATCACTTCTTCGAGTTTCTCCCAGAGCGATATCGATAGCAAGGCTGCCACTTTTAGCTCGATCACGAGTACCGCTCAATCCAACTACAACACGATCAAATCAACCATCGCAAGCATCCAAAAACTCACCGATCCGGCTCTCAAAAAAGCTCAGAGTACCAATACGATCAATGCGAAAAAACAATCCATTACCGATGCAGAATTTACTCTGAGTAAACTCACCAATGATACGGCGACGAAGTTACAAAATGATCTCGACAAACTCTACTCTGACAAAGAGTATGCGATGAATAATTATGACGCGCAGATCAAACAAAAGAATCTCGACATCGAAAGTGCGAAAAATAATCTCGAGTATACCAAAGAGAGTTTGAAAGTTCTGAGGGCATGAGCGACGGCTGTAGAAGTATCAACGGCACGAAATACTGTCGCGAAACAGAAGTTGGCACTCGATAACGCTCGCAAAAATCTCGACAAATACGAGCTCACCGCTCCATTTGACGGAACCATCAGGAAGATAGACTTCAAGGTTGGGGATAATCTCACCGCCGACGAACAGAAATTTATCTACGTAGAAAATCCGAATCTCGTCGAGATATCTGCCACGCTCGATCAGCTGGATATCGTGAAAATCTCACTCAATCAACAAGCGAAGATTATTTTTGACTCGTATCCAAACAAGGAATTTGTCGGAACCGTGAGCGAAAAAGACTCCACTCCCGCTGAGACTTCCGGTGTGACCTCATATACCATCACCATCACACTCGATAAGTGAGATGCCGAGATTTATAGCTCGATGACTGCCAAGGTCAATATCCTCGTCGAGAGCAAAAAGAATATTATGATTATTCCTACTTCCTATATAGAGGAAACGTCTGGCAAGAAATACGTGCTCGTCAAAGAAAAAGGGCAGGAAGTGAAAAAAGAGGTTACAACGGGCTTAACAGATGATACGAACATAGAAATCACCGAAGGACTCGATATAGGAGATATTATCCTCAAGAAAATCACCTCCGCAGTCAAATCCGGCACTTCAAGTCTCTTGCCAGGATGAGGAACGAGAAGAACAAATGGATCATCGGGTGGCGACAGTACGAGTTGAGCTCCGAGAAATTAACGTATCTTGGAATAATTTAATCCAAACGAAATGATAAAAAATATCATCAAAATGACCGGAATCAAAAAAGTCTACCACGTCGGAGATGAGGATTTGGAAGTGCTCAAATGAGTTGATTTCGAGCTCAATACAGGAGAATTCGTCTCCATTATGGGAGAGAGTGGGAGTGGGAAATCCACGCTCATGAACATCATCGGGATGCTCGATAATCCGACAAATGGGCAATATTTTTTCAATGGCGTTGATATCGCGACGGCGACAGACGATGAACAAGCGCTCCTGCGACGACGAAATATCGGATTTATCTTCCAGAGTTACAACCTCCTCCCGAAGACTCCCGCAATCAAACAGGTTATGCTTCCGCTCGTGTACCAGTGAGTGAATGCGAAACTCCGGAAACAATTAGCGATAGATGCGCTCATCAAGGTCGGTCTCGGGGACAAGATTTATTCTCTCCCCAATGAGATGTCCGGATGACAACAGCAGCGCGTCGCGATCGCGAGAGCCATCGTCACCGATCCACTTCTGATCCTTGGAGACGAACCAACCGGGGCGCTCGACAGCAAAACCGGGAATGATGTCATGGAGATACTCGCCCAACTCCATAGAGAATGAAAAACGATTCTCATCATTACTCACTCCGCCGAGGTGAATAAATACGCCAAAAGACATATTTTCATGAAAGACGGAGTCATCAGTCATGCCTCGATGAAACTGGATACATCGGTGTAGGTAGAGATGTTTTGTCAAAACGTCTCTACCTATCAATCAATAACCAATAATTTATATGGCATTCAGCGAATACCTCTCATCCGCGATAACCGCGATACTCAGCAACAAAATGCGATCAGCCCTGAGTATGCTCGGTATTATCATCGGGGTATTCAGTATCATCACGATGCTCGCCATCGGACAGGGAACCTCCTCGTCCATCGTGGATCGATTCAATAGTATGGGTGCTAATCTCATCACCGTTTCACCCGGGAGATCCAATGCCTCAAGAGTCGGAGAGATACAATGAGGTTGATCGACAAAAGATCTCATCGACGATAACTTCGTCGCATTCATCGCCAATATCCCGGGAGTCAAAAGGGTTTCTCCAAATGTCACAACGTCCCGCCAATTCATCTACGAAACCTACAATACCAATGCGAGCATCGTCGGTGTAGAGAGCTTGTATAGTGAGATCAAGGGGATCGCTATCGCAGATGGTAGATTCATCAACGATGATGACGTAGCTCAAAACAAAAAAGTGGCGGTTATCGGCAATACCATAGCCACAGATGCCTTCGGATCCGGTACCACTGCCGATCCGGTTGGGAAAGAAATAAAACTCGAAAACGGCATCTATACCGTCATCGGCACGCTCCAGGACAATTCGCAGGCAAACAGACGAGTCTTCCTCCCATTAACGACCGTGATGAATAAAATCGTCGGAACGCATTATTATTCGAGTGTGGATATCGAGGTCGATGATCCAACCAAAACGGATATCTATAGCGCATACATCAATGATGAGCTCCTCAAATATACCAAGACTGCACCGACTGATGATGCACCATTTTCTATGAGTTCCATGTCAGAAATGCTCAGCTCCATCACGGCCGTCACTGGGACGATGACGATGTTCCTCGCCGGAGTTGCGACCATTTCCCTTCTCGTCGGAGGGATCGG